>JANQTG010000092.1 GCA_030731855.1 Cellulophaga sp.
TTTCTCACGGAGCAACAGTATTTGTTATTGTTCGAGACCCAGATGATGGTATTCGCGATGAACGAGTATTGGCAATGGATCGTGACGAAGTTGTATATCCGAATTTAGAAATTCCTTTAAATCAAGTAGCACGACTAAAACAAAGAGTTGATGCTGTGAATGAGTTGTACCAACAAAATAAGGGTAAATATCAGCGGTTAATTGTAACTCATATTGATAGTAGAAGCGAAGGTAAAAATATTGATGTTTTCTTTTATCATCATGAAAAGAGTACCAATGGCAAAAAATTAGCTGAAAGTATTCATACCACTTTCGAATCTAAATATAAGAAATACCAGCCCAATAGAACTTATTCTGGTACTTTTCAAGACAGAACAGCCCTTTATGTGGTGCGTAAAACACACCCTGCTATGGTTTTTATTGAAATTGGAAATATTACCAATGTAAAAGACCAGCGTAGAATTTTAGATCCAGAAAACAGACAAGCTTTAGCAAAATGGATTAGTGAAGGTGCTATTTTAGATTTTGAAACTAAATAGTTATTTCTGTTAACCATTATAAATGATTAGTAGGTAGCTGCTGTAATAAAATGTAATCAGTGGGCAGTTGCAGCATGCAATACCGTGTCATTTATTTTCAGAATAAAAGGAATAACGTATTTTTAAATTTAAGAATCAAAACTCAAAACTAATTTTAAGCAATTTTCCGTTTGTAGTACTCGTGTAATTTTTCAGGAGGTACCCCTAAAAAGTTTTTAAGGTGGATGATTCCAAAATGGTATTGTAAGCGTATTTCTCCCTTTTCTTGGTACTTTCTAGCAGAGGTTTTAACTTTAAAAGGTAATATAGAAAAAGGAGCTATTTTATAGAGTCGCCCTATAAATTCATTGTCTTCGTAAATGATGTATTGTTCGTTGAAACCTTTCGTTTTTAAGAACAAATCTTTAGTAATAAATAGCGACTGATCACCACCTCTGCAAATTTTATAATTTAAGCGGGTAAACCACGCGAAAAAATTTAGAAAAGGACTGTCTGTATCAAATTTCATCTGAAAACAACCAACCTGACTTCCTTTTTCAATCGCAGCAATAATGCGTTCGTCAAAATGTTTTGGAGGAAACGTGTCAACATGTAAAAAGTACAAAATAGAACCTCTAGCAAAAGCGGCACCTGTATTTAATTGTTTGGCTCTCCCTTTTTCGGAGTTAATTACTGTTGCTCCATGTTTTGATGCTATAGTAGTTGTATCATCAGTACTTCCCCCGTCAACAACAATTATTTCATGTACTGAATTTAATTGGCAGTTTTCTTTTAAATAAAGCAGCAATTCTCCAATACAATTCGCCTCGTTTAGTACAGGAATAATAATACTTATGTTATGGTTATTCTGTCTCATTTAAACGCCAATCGTAATTCATAAAACTTATTTTTACATTTTCATTAAATTTAGTTTTACTGAAGGTTTGTAGGTAATTAGCTAAAGACCCTTTTTCTATAAAATCGCTTTTAAACCACTTAAAAATCATGGATATCTCAATAGCATCAGCCGAAATTATATTTCGTTTGGGGTCGTTAATGAAATCTATACTAGCATTTTGAAGCTGGGTTTCTAAGGTAGCACTCAGAAAGGCTTTGTTGCTTAATTTCGGACAAGAATAAGACGCACAGTTTATGGCAAAATGAATACGTGGTTCGTTCATTTTTCTAAGTATTTTGTGTTCTATATCGCCTAATGAATATATTTTAGCGCCTACTTTAATCCATTCTTGATCCCAAGGTTTTTTTATATCTTTTATGCTTTTAATAGGATAGTTTTTTAAAATTAATTTAATGGTTGCCGCATTATATAAATTGATAAAGTAAGCAAGTTTTTCCGATTTGCTAGAAGTTTCAGAAAGTTCATTTTCTGCTAATGTTTTCAGATAGGCATCTAGCGCTTTTTCATCTTTTTTAAACGCTTTGTAATTTACATCGCCCTGATCATCTACATATTTTTTTAAAAGTAGATTCCATTGAGAATGATCTACAGCAGTGGCTAATCCATTGAATTCCGCTTTATTTTTAATTTCTGTTGAAAAGTAAAAAATGAGCAGCGAACAAAAACTTAAAATAAATAGTTTCATAAGAATATTTTTAAACTATGTTATCAGTTGCTATTTTTTGGCAAAACTTACAGCTGTTTTAATAATTCTCTAAATAGTTTTACCATTTTAGGTTCTGTTTTCTCCGCTACTGCAATAATTTCTTGAACATTTACAGGTTTTAGATGGTCAGGGTCACATTCATCGGTTATTACAGAAATAGCTACAACAGGTAAATCTAAATGGTTAGCAACAATAATTTCAGGTACGGTACTCATACCAACAGCATCAGCGCCTAAAACTTTTAACATTCGATATTCCGCCCTTGTTTCTAATTGCGGCCCAACAACCGATGCATAAACACCTTGCTGAAGTTTTATGTTTTCTTTCTTAGCGATGGCCAGTAGTTTTTCGCGCATGTTAGTATCATACGGGTTACTCATATCGGTAAATCTTGAGCCAAATTCACTTACATTTTTAAAGGCTAAGGGTGAGCTGCCTTGTAAATTAATATGATCCTCAATCAACATCATATCGCCTTTTTTCATGCCTAAATTTATAGCACCAGATGCGTTTGAAATTAATAGTTTTTTAATACCCAATTGGTGCATTACACGAATAGGGTAGGTAACATCCATTAAATCGTAGCCTTCGTACATATGAAAACGACCTTGCATAACCACCACTTTTTTCTCTTGAAATGTCCCGTAAATAAGTTTTCCGCTGTGAAATTCAACGGTAGCTAAAGGAAAAAACGGAATATGGTTGTAATGTGCTTCAATGGTATTTTCTAGTTCATCAACCAATTTACCTAAGCCAGTACCTAAAACAATACCAATTTCAGGAGCATCAAAACCTTTGCTTTTTAGATAATCAGTAGATTCGTCTAATTGTTTTTTAGTCATTTTTTTAGTTTTTTAAAAAAGGTTCAAACGCTTTAACGGTGGCTATATCTTCATAAAAATCCACATCGTTTCTAAGGTCTAAAAGTGTTGTTTTTTTATCTTTTAAATCGTTTAAAGTATCTTGTAACACGGTTTCAGTACCCCATTTTTTATCTTTGAATAAACTAACTTCAAGAGTTTTCATTCCTAATAAATAGTAACCACCATCTTCGGCAGGGCCAATAACAACATCAGCATTGGTAAGTTCAGAAAAAGCGTTTTTGATATCACTTTCACTCAAATCGTACATATCGCTACCAATGATCATGATTTTTTCAAATCCGGCTTCAAAACCATCTTTAAAAGCGTTTGCCATTTTAGTTCCTAAATCACCAGAGCTTTGTAACTTTTTTTGATAAATGGTAGCATCCCAAATATCTTTTTCCCAAATAGTTTCGGAATAATACACGGCTTTTATGACATCTAAATTTTTCGTAATTTGAACGGTATGATTCAGTAAAAAATTATAAATATCTAAAGCAGTTTGGTCGCCAACAGTGGCTGCTAAACGAGTTTTACATTTGCCAAGCTCGGGGTTTCTGGTAAAAATAAGGAGTAAGTTTTTAGTGCTCAAAGTAATAGGGTTTTAATAAATTTTTTCTCCCTTAGTCAATAGTTTTCCCCAATGTTTACTAAAGGCATGTACTTTTTTTGTGTTGTTACCTTCGCTATCAACAATAGGAAAGTCTTTTTCAACCCATTTAAAAATACCACCATATAAATTTTTAACATTCGTAAAGCCATTGGCGACCAACTTTTCGCCAATATTTTCTGAGCGAACACCAATAGAGCAATACACCACAATAGGCGTATTTTTATCTTTTATGTTTAAAGTAGTAATATCAAAATCTTTATAACCGACCCAAATAGCGTTTTTAAGATGACTTATAGTAAACTCTTCTATTTCTCGACTATCTAAAATAGTAGTATTTTTTTTAGTTTGTAATTCTTCTACGGAAATGTATGGAACAGATTTTTTATTAAACTTCTCTAAAGTTTTTTCAATGGTTCGTTGACTATTAACCGTAGAAATGGAAAACAAAAAACAAAAAAAAAGAAATGAGTATTTCATTTAATGAATTCAAAATTAAAATTCAAAGATACTAATAACTAAAACGTAATTCAAAACGAATTATTTCTTCTGATTTTAGTATTTTTATGAAATCCATAAAACAAAAAATAAATGTTAAAGAATGTTTTTTTAATTAGCCTTTTTTTGATTTTTTCTTGTAAAGAAAACAAAAGTACTTTTAAAGTTCAGGAAACATTTGAGGAAAACTTAGAACCTTACAGACCACAATTTCATTTTACACCCTCAGAAAAATGGATGAATGACCCAAACGGATTGGTCTATCATCAAGGTTTATATCATCTTTTTTATCAATATTATCCTGATGATATTGTTTGGGGTCCTATGCACTGGGGACATGCAACCAGTAAAGATATGTTGTATTGGGATCGTAAACCAATAGCATTGTATCCTGATAAAAATGGCTATATATTTTCTGGGAGTGCAGTAATAGATATCAATAATACTTCGGGCTTTGGGTCAAAAGAAACTCCAGCATTAGTTGCTATTTTTACATATCATGATATGGATGGTGAAAAGGCAGGCAGAACTGATTTTCAAACACAAGGAATAGCGTACAGTTTAGATAACGGTGAGAGTTTCAATGTTTACGAAGCTAATCCTGTTATAAAAAATAACGGAATTAAAGATTTTAGAGATCCTAAAGTTTTTTGGGACGATAAAACAGAAAATTGGAATATGCTTTTAGTCGCTGGCGATCACTTACAAATATGGCAGTCTAAAAATTTAAAAGATTGGCAAAAAGTGAGTGAATTTGGTAGAAACCAAGGTGCTCATGGAGGTGTTTGGGAATGTCCTGATTTATTTCCGTTGAAAATAACAGAAACCGAAGAGGAGAAATGGGTACTATTAATAAGTATAAATCCTGGCGCTCCAAATGGGGGTAGTGGCACACAATATTTTGTAGGTGATTTTGATGGAACTACTTTTACATCTTCTCAAAAAGAAGAAAAATGGCTAGATTGGGGAACCGATAATTACGCTGGAGTAACGTATAATAACGCACCAGGCAATAAACGTATTTTTTTAGGCTGGATGAGTAATTGGGCGTACGCCAGAGATACTCCAACAGAAAAATGGAGAAGTGCCATGACAATCCCTAGAGAATTATCGCTAACCAAAACAAGAGGTGTTTACGAGTTGGTTAACTATCCGCTTGAAGGCTTACAAAAAGAATTGCAGGAAGTAAAAGATGTAAACGTGGCTTCAAATTCTAAATACACACTTGCCGGTTTTGCCATTAACCAGTCCGAGATAGTATTTAAAACAGCCGAAAGAGATTTTATCTTACATTTCACTAATCCCAAGGGTGAACGTTTAAAATTAAGTCTCAATAAAAAAGAAAATATGATGGTTCTCGATAGAAGTCAATCTGGCAAGGTAGCTTTTCAAAAAGATTTCGCTTCAATTCAGAAAATGCCTATTGCTAATTTGCCCGAAGGAGAAATCGAATTTAAGATACTAATCGACTGGTCTTCCATCGAAATTTTCGTGAATAAAGGGCAATATGTAATGACAGCTCAAATATTTCCGAATGAAAATTACAATAGTGTAATTATCGAAAATACTTTGGATGAGTCTATTAATTTTAAGGAATTTAAAATTAGTAAAGTAGAGAGTATTTGGTAATTGGTTTTTAGCTTATGAAACAAAAAAACCCAAACATTTCTGTTCGGGTTTATAATGTGGTGCCTCCAGGAATCGAACCAGGGACACAAGGATTTTCAGTCCTTTGCTCTACCAACTGAGCTAAGGCACCAGTGCTTAATAGCGGGTGCAAATATAATTTCAATTTCATGATATCCAAACAAAAATGAAAAAAAAGTAAAATGTTTTTTTTCATTTTCGCAACTTTGTAAAATGAACTTAGTAATCGACGCAGGAAATACCTTAGTTAAGGTAGCTGTATTTAAGGCAAATAGCGAATTGTATTACCATCAATTTGAGCTTTCTGAATTTGTGATTCAGATAAAAAATATTTTTGAAAAATATCCGAATATCGACCAATCGATAGTTTCATCTGTTGGTTCATTGACCGAAAAAGAGTTAAAAGTGCTAAAGTTGTTCTGTAAAGTACATCAATTAAGTCACGCATCTAAAGTTCCCTTTAGAAATTCGTATGCAACCCCACAAACTTTAGGGGTCGATAGAATTGCTTTGGCAAGTGCTGCTTTTTATCATAATCCAAACGGAAATACATTAGTAATTGATGCAGGTACATGTATCACCTATGACCTAATAAATGATTTTGGAGAATATTTAGGCGGCGGTATTTCACCTGGTTTACAAATGCGGTATCAGGCACTACATCAACAAACGTCAAAACTTCCTTTATTAAAACCTGTAGGTGAGGTTAATTTAATAGGCAATACTACAAATTCTAGCATGCACAGTGGCGTTATTTTCGGTATTTTAGCAGAAATAAATGGGCTTATAGACCAGTATAATCAGCGTTTTAAAGATTTAACAGTTATTTTAACAGGAGGCGATGCGCTATTTTTGTCAAAACGAACAAAAAATACCATATTTGCGAATCCAAAATTTCTTCTTGAAGGATTAAATTACTTATTGGAATACAATAAAAAGTAAATGATTAAAAAAATAGTAATCGTGATTGTGATTTTCGCCTCTTTTGGCCTAAAAGCACAAAGTGGAAGTTCATCGCCTTATTCCTATTTTGGTTTAGGAGAAATATTAGCCTCAGGCACTGTAGATAACCAAATGATGGGTGGAATAAGTATGCATGGCGATAGTATCCATATCAATTTAAAAAATCCGGCAGCATACAGCAAACTAAGATTAACTACTTATGCAGCAGGAATATCTCACAAGCGTTTAGGATATAAAAGTGCTGATGCAACAGAAAATTCTACGTTAACAAACCTCGATTATATTTCAATTGGTGTCCCACTAAATAACCGTATGGGTATGGGTTTTGGTATTATGCCATTTTCTTCTGTAGGCTATAATATAGAATCTACCATTATAAATAGCGACGAAACAGAATTGCGAAATGATTATTCTGGAGATGGTGGTTTAAATAGAGTATACTTATCTTTAGGTTATCAGATTGTAAAAAATTTAAGTGTTGGTGCCACCTTAAATTATAATTTTGGAACTATATCGAGTAGAAGAGAGCAGTCATCAACAGATGTTCAGTATGCTACTTTAGACAGAAGAGAATCAAAGCTTAGTGGTTATGACTTTAATTATTCTTTAAATTATACGCCTAAATTAAATGATAAATATCGATTATATTCATCTTTAGTATTCGATACACAAATAAATATAAACGCAAAGAACAGCCAATCTTTAGGTTCATTGTCTAGATTGAATGGGCAGGAAGTTGAAGTTTTTGATGTTGATTTACAGGCTCAAGGTCTAAGAAGAACAGATGTTAGAGTACCAACCAGAACCACTTTAGGTTTAGGTATAGGCGAAGATTTATCATGGTTTGTTGGTGCAGAGTATAGTTCTCAGTCGTTGACAGATTATAAAAATGATTTTTTTAACACGCCAAATTTACAATACGGCGAAGCGGCCACTTTTGCTGTCGGTGGGTACTTTATACCTGAGTATACTTCCTTTACAAATTATTTTAAAAGAATGGTTTACAGGGCTGGTTTTCGCTACGCTGACACAGGAATGATAATTAATAATGAGACCATAAACGACTTTGGCATAACTTTTGGAACTGAGTTACCATTGAAGGGTGGTTACTCCAATCTTAACCTAGGTTTCGAATTTGGTAAGAGAGGAACAATCGACTCTGGATTAATACAAGAAAACTATTTTAAATTTAACATTGGACTATCTTTAAATGATAAGTGGTTCAATAAAAGAACAATTAATTAACCATTAAATACTAGATCATGAAAAAGAAACTTTACACTGTAGCCATCTTACTTTTCGGTTTTGTCGGAAGTTTAACTGCGCAAACCAACGCAGAATGTCCAACAAATTTATCTATAGTGCATGAAAATGTTAAGGTGAAAAATTACGAAGCAGCGTACACACCGTGGAAAATGCTTTATACAACTTGTCCAGATTACAATAAGGCAATCTTTATTTACGGAGAAAGAATTTTAAAATTCAAGATAGAAAAATCTGAAGGTGCTGAAAAAACTGGTTTTATTAATGATCTTATGGGGCTGTACGATACAAGTATCAAATCTTTCCCAACAGATTTTACGCAAGCAGATGTAGCAATAGACAAAGCTTTATTGATGAATGACGAAAAGATGGGGTCTGACCAGGAAATCTATGATGTTTTACATAAAGGTTTTACCGAAGACAAAGATAATTTCGGAAATCCAAAAGCATTATACTTATATTTCTCTTTATTGGTAGACCTATATAAGGGAGGCACCAAAGATTTACAAGAAGTTTTTGATACCTATGATAACGTAACAGAGCAAATTTCTGTTGAAAACAAAAAATTAACGGATAATATAGAGAAACTATTACCTAAAGAAGATGATGGTACTATTACAGCAAAAGAAAAAGCTAGATTAGCAGCCTATACTCAAAATTCAGGAATCTATGGTAGTATAGAAGGTAGTATTGATGCTAAATTAGGTGAGTTGGCAGATTGTTCTAACCTAATACCCTTATACGAAAAGAACTTTGAAGATAAAAAATCTGACATTACTTGGTTAGAAAGAGCATCAAGCAGAATGTACAACAAAGAATGTACTGATGATCCAATGTTTAAAAAAGTGTTAGATGCACAATTAGCGCTAAAACCTACAGCAGATTTGTACGTATATTTAGGAGGTTTAGAAAGCAAAGCTGGTAATAAAAGTTCTGCATTATCTTACTTTACTAAAGCGATAGATTTAGAAACCGATAAATTCAAAAAATCTAACTTACTTTATAAAGTGGCTACCGATTTTTCAAGAAGCGGAAATAGATCTAATGCGAGAAGTTACGCTCAAAAGGCCTTAGACACAAACCCATCAAACGGGAAAGCATATTTATTAATTGCTAGTTTATATGCGAATAGTGCTAATGATTGTGGCGGAACTTCTTTCGAGAAAAGAGCTATGTACTGGAAAGCAGCCGATGTTGCACGCCAAGCAGGTAGAGTAGATCCATCATTAAGCAGCAGAGCCGGTAGAGCTGTAGATAGCTATATGTCTAAAGTACCATCAAGAGAAATGATCTTTAGCGAAAACATGGCAGGTAAAACAATATCTTTCAGCTGTTGGGTTGGTGGTAGCGTAAAAGTACCTAATTTGTAAAATGAATTTTAAAATCATAAATTACTTTAAGAGCATTGCTGTGGTGTACGCTACAGCAATGCTTTTTTTTAGTTGTGCTGACGAGTATAATAAAACAGGAGAAGAGCTAAAAAAACAGTTATACCCACAGTGGATTGCGGAAAATTATAAACTTGTTTATACAGAAACCCCAGAAATATTATCTACGGAAGAAATCGGATCATCAAAAAAGATGGTGGTACTTACAGGAGCAATAAGTGAAAATTTTGAGAATCTTGCTTTTCCGTATATTACGTTTCCAAAAGGCTTAAAAATCGATTTTTTTGATAAGGAAGGGAATAAAAGCGTAATTTTGGCAGATTACGGTATTATATATTCTGGCACAGATATAATAGATTTGCAAGGCAATGTCATAATAGAAATGCAAGACGGCAAAAAATTAGAAACACCGCAACTATATTACGATCAGGGCAACGAATGGATTTTTACACAAGAGAAATTCAAATTTTCTGATGAAAAAGATGGCACCTTAATTTATGGTAAAGGAATGGATTTTAATAAAGATTTCACCATCACTACCGCACACAAAACAGGTGATGGATATAAAATTATTAAAGACGAAATAGATGAGTAAATTTTTTAAATACACCGAATATATCTATCTAATTATCGGTTTTTTGTCGTTAAATGTTATTTACTCTAACTGGAGTATTGATAGACAAAGAGCCTATTTATTCATATTTTTTGCAGTTATTTCTTTCGGAATGTTTTTGTTTAGAAGAAATTATCGCTTAAAATTCGAAAAATATAAACAAGACAATACAAAGTAATCTTGGGAATATCTATTGTTATTATCATTTCTTGTTTACTGTTATCAGCCTTTTTTTCAGGCATGGAGATTGCTTTTATTTCTGCCAATAAAATTTATATAGAAATTGAAAAGAAACAAGAAGGATTCTTAGCTAAAATTTTAACAAGACTCACCAAAAAGCCTTCTAAGTTTATCGCCACCATGCTTATTGGCAACAATATAGCGTTGGTAGTCTATGGTTTGTATATGGGCGATTTGCTTATGGATTGGTTCCTAGGCTTTGGTAGTTCTGAGAATACAATTATTAAAGCCTTATTAACGGATTTTAGTTTAATATCACAAACCGTAATTTCAACCATAATTATATTACTTACTGCAGAATTTTTACCTAAAGTATTATTTCAAATTTATTCTAATACCTTATTAAAAGTACTGGCATTACCTGCCTATATTTTTTATATTCTTTTTTCATTTGTATCAGATTTTGTCATTAAAATATCAGACGTTATTCTAAAAGTATTTTTTAAAACCGACGGCGATGAAGTACAGTTGGCTTTTAGTAAAATAGAACTTGGTGATTACATTACAGAACAAATGGAAGCTGTAGAAAAAGAAGATGAAGTTGATTCTGAAATTCAGATTTTTCAGAATGCTTTAGAATTTTCAGCAGTTAAGGCAAGGGAAGTTATGGTGCCACGTACAGAAATTGAAGCTGTTGAGCTTCACGAAACTCCAAAAAATTTAATCAAAATTTTCACCGATACAGGTTTCTCAAAAATTCTAGTCTATAAAGATACTATAGATAATATTATTGGGTACATACATTCTTATGAACTGTTTAATAAACCTAAAACTATAAAAAGTATTTTAATGCCAGTGGAATTTGTTCCAGAAACCATGTTAATAAGCGATATTTTAACCAATCTTATCAAAAAGAGAAAAAGTATGGCGGTTGTTTTAGACGAATATGGTGGCACTTCTGGTATTATGACGGTGGAAGATATTGTTGAAGAGCTTTTTGGTGAAATTGAAGATGAACACGATTCTACCGATTTAATTGAAGAAGAAATTGACGCCAAAAACTTTAAATTCTCCGCACGTTTGGAAGTCGATTATATTAATGAAAATTACAGACTAGAGCTTACAGAAAGCGATGAATACGGTACCTTAGGTGGTTTAATCGTAAACGAAACAGGAGAAATACCTGATAAAGATGCGCAGATTAAAATAAATAACTATTTATTTACAATTCTAGAGGTTTCTAGTACTAAAATAGATTTAGTCTCGCTAGAAATAGTAGATAAAGACTAAACGCTATTTACGTTTTTCTAGTTAATATTTTATGACGAAATTTTCATAAGCCTAAAACAGACTTTTTCTTAATTACCTCAAATCAAGATAAATTTCCCTACTAAAATTCTTCATTTTTTAAATGTAATGTAGTTGCATTTTTAAATTCTATAGGTTTTTATAAACGTCTGTTATACAAGTAACTAGTGCGTTTTTTGCTATAATTTCAGAGGTGTTTTGTCTAACTTATTAATATTGAGATATTTATAATCAAATATCTATGTTCTGTGATACTTTACGCCGTCTAAATATTATAAATTTTTTGTCTTTAGTATTTAAAAGAAAAATGGTAATTTCGTCCGCTGATATAAAATAGTAAATCAACATGGCAATCTTAGACAAAATTAGAAAGCAAACCACCATATTAATATTAATTATTGGTTTAGCATTATTTGCATTTGTAGTATCTGGTATCTTTAGTGCAGATTCCTTTTCAGGAAATAAAGCTGGTTCCGCTATTGCAGAAATTAATGGAAACGAACTTTCAATAGACGGGTTTAGAGAAAAAGTAGATATTGCTACGCGTAATTACGGACCAAATGCGACTGCCATGCAAGTGGTAAACAACGTGTACGATCAAGAAGTTCAAAATGCAATTTTAGATGAGCAGTTTGCCGCATTAGGAATTACTGTAGAACAAGACCAAATTGTAGACTTTTTAAGATCAAATCCTCAATTTTCTCAAATGCCTCAGTTTCTAAATGAAAGTGGTGTTTTTGATGAAACTAAATTCATCAGTTACATTGCTGATTTAAAAGAAAATAATGCTGCTGGATACCAAGCTTGGTTACAACAAGAAAAAGAAATTATCCGTGCTGCCAAAGAGCAAATCTATTTTAATTTAATTAGAGCTGGCGTGGGTACTACTTTAAAAGAAGGAGAGCGCGAGTATAAATTTGCGAATGATAAATTAGATATAAAGTATGTTCGCGTACCTTTTACGTCTATCTCGGATAGTACTATCCAAGTAAGTAAAGCTGAAATCGAAGCGTATGTAAAAGCACATAAAGAAGATTTTAAGCAAGAGCAAAGCAGAGATATACAATTTGTATATTTTGAAGAAAAAGCCTCAGCAGGCGACGAAAGCGCTGTTCGAGAAAATGTTCAGTCACTTTTAAACGATAAAGAAGTTTTTAATAAAGATAAAGATACAACTGAGATTATAAAAGGCTTTAGAAACACTACAGATATGGCCGTTTTTTTAGACATTAATTCAGATATGAAGTTTGATACTATCTACAAGCCAAAATCTGCTTTACCAGCCCAATATGCAGATACGATTGCAAAATTAAGTGTAGGAGAATTATTTGGTCCTTACCGCGATGGTAATGCGTTTAAAGTAACGAAGGTTACTGGAAGAAAACCAAATGGTAATGTAAAAGCGAGTCATATTCTAATCAAATATAAAGACTCTCAAAGTGCTGATGAAACAACCACTAGAACAAAAGAAGAAGCTGAGCAAATGGCTAAGGAAATTTTAGTAGAGGCTAAAAAAGCGGATGCTGATTTTGCTGAATTAGCTAAAGAAAAATCAGAAGGACCTTCTGCTCCAAGAGGTGGAGATTTAGGTTTCTTTCAAGAAGGTGCAATGGTTGCTCCTTTTAATGATTTTGTTTTTGCGAATAGTACAGGTTCAATGGGTGTAGTAGAAACCGAATTTGGTTTTCATGTTATAAAAGTTGAAGAAAAACAAGATATTTATCAAGTAGCAAACTTAGTGCGCCAAGTTGAAGCTTCTGAAGAAACAACCGATTTATTATTCCAAGACGCAACGAAGTTCGAAATGGAATCTATTGATGGTAAAAAAGCATTTTCAGATATTGCAACAGAGAAAAACTATGTGGTAAGGCCTGTAAATAAAATTAATCCTATGGATGAAAATTTACCAGGATTAGCAGCACAACGTTCTATTGTGCAGTGGGCATTTAACGAAGCAACTAAAAAAGGCGAAATAAAGCGTTTTGATTTAAATAATGGCTATGCCGTAGTACAATTAGTAGCGAAATACGAAAAAGGCTTAATGACTCCTGAAGATGCATCAGCAACAGTTTTGCCTATTTTACGTAAAAAGAAAAAAGCAGAACAAATAATAGCTGCCAATAAAGGAAAATCGATGGATGATTTTGCTTCTAGCAATAATGTTTCAGCTTCAACCGCTTCGGCATTAACGGTTAAATCTCCAACCATTCCAGGTGCAGGTAATGAACCAGGTGTAGTGGGTACAGCGTATGTTTTAGGCGAAGGAAAAACTTCGGGTTTAATAGAAGGCAATAGCGGAATTTTTATGATTTCAGTGACTAAAAAAACCGACGCTCCGAAATTAGAAAACTACAGTACTTTTGCTAGTACTTTAAAAAGCTCAAAAGCAAATGCAGTATACGCTGCTTTATTTGAAGCTCTAAAATCTGGTGCAGAAATACAAGATAACAGAGCTATATTCTATTAGTAATTACAAGTACTACACATAACAAAAAAAGCCTCCAATTAGGGGGCTTTTTTGTTTTCAACTTTTTTAAAAAAATGCTAGTTCTTAAATATTTTTGTCTGACTAAAATTTATTTATCTAATGTAAAATGTTGGAATGATTGGGTTTCAAGAATTTTTATGATAGGATTCTTTACTTCTAGAATAAATATAAAAAGCACAGATGTAAATTAATCTTATTATTGTTTGTTAATCAGTTGCAATTAAGTATTGTTTCTATATTCTAACAGCGAAGCGGTCTTTTTCATTTTGTTTTATACCTAGTATCGAATCGTAAGCAATTCCCCCTCTGGGGGTTAGGGGGCTTTTACCATCTCGTTATAACTCAAAACCGTATCATACCCTTTCTGTTTAAAGTATTCAGCTGTATTTTTAGCGCCGACAGCCATAATAAAATCGCCACCCCAAGCGCCTAAGCTTTTAATAGCGCCATCAAAATCTTTAAAAAGTTGTTGTTGAATAGGAGTTTGGTTCAATATTCCTCCAACAAGTTCTTCGTGTTGGGCAATCAAATTTTTAAATAACGCCAAGTCATCACAAATACTTATGTTTTCGGTTAATAATCCTAATTTTTGAGTAAAAGTATCCATATCAAAATCTTTTTTTCGATATGCATTTATACCATCGCGGCTATTTTGTTTTTTATTAAGATGGATGAAGTAAACACTCGATAAAAATTTGGGATTAAAGTTTACTTCTTTAATAACAGGCGCACCATTGATTAATTGATACTGTATTGGAGTATTGTGCATGGCGCAAGCAATATCATAGCCACTACCTGTAAAGGCATTCCAAAGCAAGGTAAAAGGATCAACTTTTGCCCATTGTGCAATATTATTTATTAAGGTAGATGAAGAGCCTAAACCCCAATCTCTCGGAAAATCTAAATAAGTGTTTACGGCGTAGCCAACATCTTCCATCAAAAAATCAGGATTAAGTTTTTGCGCTTCAAGTAATATTTTTTGAAGTGTTGTTGCTACTTGTTCATCTGTAGAATTTAATATGTTCAGACTTTTAGTTTCAAAAACTCCTTTGAACCAAAGGATTCCTTTTTCATCAAAACTTTTCCAAACAATTTTTTGCGTTTCGTTTTTAGAAACTTCTAAGGATTGTCCTTTTTTTGTTGGCACAGCTAAGGCAAGCGCACCGTCGAGAACGCCATATTCTCCGGTGAGCAATAACTTTCCGTTGCTGTAAAATTTCTTAGTCATTATTTTTCCTTAGCTTTTCTATAGCTTCAACAACAGCACTGTGGCTAACGGTATGGTTTTTAAAATAATCAACTATCTTTATTTTTTCGTTTTCCGTAGCTTCAAACTGATTCATAATATTCATTAAGTGCATTTTCATGTGTCCCTCTTGAATACCAGTGGTTACCAAAGAGCGTACTGCTGCAAAATTCTGTGCTAGACCAGCAACTGCAACAATTTTCATTAATTCTTGTGCGGAGGGTTTTTGCAATATTTCTAAGGCTAATTTAACCAAAGGATGCAAGGAGGTTAAGCCGCCAACAGTACCTAAAGCTAATGGCACTTCAATCCAAAATTTAAAAATTCCGTTTTCGATGCTTGCGTGCGTTAAGCTAGAATAGCGCCCATCTTTTGATGCATAGGCATGTACACCAGCTTCTACAGCTCTAAAATCGTTCCCTGTAGCCAAAACAACAGCGTCAATACCATTCATAATCCCTTTGTTGTGGGTAACGGCTCTAAAGGGTTCCGCTTTAGCTATTTGTACTGCTCTCAGCATTTTTTCTGCAAATGCTTTGGGAGCTATGTTTTTATCTTCATTTAAATCTTCAATAGGACAACTTACTTCGGCTTTAACAATGCAGTTAGGTACGTAATTGCTTAAAATGCTCATAACTACTTCTAGGGTAGTTTTATCTTTTGTTGCAATTTCACTATTTTCAAATTCTCTTTTTAAGGTTTTTGAAAACTGCTCTAAGCACGAATTTATAAAATTAGCGCCCATAGCATCTTGTGTTTCAAACGTGCAATGCAGTTGGTAGTAATTCTTTAAATCTATGGTTTTATCTCGCAACTCAATCTCTAAAACTCCACCACCTCTTTTCTCCATATTTTTAGTGAGCGAAGCAGTATCTGATTTCAGAATTGGTTTTATTTTATCGAAAAAGGCAATTAATTTTTTAGGATCTCCATCATACATAAAATGCACTTGACCTACTTTTTCGGTATTGAGAACAGTTGCTTTAAATCCGCCTCTTGTGAGCCAAAATTTGGCAGCTTTACTGGCAGCAGCGACCACAGAGCTCTCTTCAATCACCATGGGGATTGCGTATAGCGTATCATTAATCAAAAAGTTAGGAGCAATTCCAAAAGGCAAGTAATAATTGGTAATCGTGTTTTCTATAAACTCGTCATGAAGTTTCTGAACGGTATTATTTGTATTCCAATAGCGTTTTAAAAGTGTAGTGGTTTGCTCTGTATTTGAGGTGTAATTCTCAGCAATCCATTTTATTTTTTCGTCTTTGCTAAGTTTAGAAAATCCTTGTATAGGGGTAATCATATATCATTTGGTTTCGAATAGCAAAGATAGCAATTCCGAAATTGTACTAAACCAGTAATTTTTATCAAAAAGAGAAAGGGTTTTTAAAAGAAAAAAAATGAAGTTACACAACACCCAGAACCGAAAAATTCAAAACCCAAAACCCAGAACCCAAAACCCAGAACCCAACTCCAAATTAATCTAATTCTTTAAATCATGGTTATTTTGTTTTAAAAGTTTATTTTTATCTGAAATTATTCAAAACTGTAATTTTTAAAAAATTTGATCTTCAAAGATGTGTTTTAGTTCTACATCTTGATGATGTAATCTAAGCTTTAAAAAGTATTTATAATTATGAAAAATATTATCTCTTTTGTACTACTCACAATTATTGTAGCTATTAGCACAAGTGCACAAAACAAAGCCATAAGCTTAGATGAAATTTGGAATGGTACTTTTAGAACCGAAGGCCTAGATGCCTTACGTTCTTTAAACAATGGCAAACAATACACCGTACTAAATTTAGATAGAACAACTAGAAATTCGAGTATTGATATGTACGATTACGAGACCTTAAATAAGGTAGGTACAGTCGTAAATTCTAGAGATTTACAGGCAATCCCCAATTTTTCTTCTTACGAATTTAGCGCTGATGAAAGTAAAGTTTTATTAGTAACAGAAAAAGAAGCAATTTTTAGAAGATCGTCATTAGCCATTTACTATATCTACGATGTTGCTACAAAGGCGACCATAAAAATATCAGATGCTAAAATACAAGAACCAACCTTATCACCAGACAATAGTAAAGTGGCCTATGTTTTAGAGAACAATATCTACATTTTTGATATTGCAACACAAAAAACAACGCAAGTAACCACTGATGGTGTAAAAAATAAAATTATTAATGGCGTTACCGATTGGGTATATGAAGAAGAATTTGGGTTTGTAAGAGCTTTTGATTGGAATGCCGATGGTAGTAAAATTGCTTTTTTACAGTTTGATGAAACTAAGGTACCAGAATTTTCTATGGATGTGTATGGAACAGACTTATACCAAACACAAACCGTTTTTAAATATCCAAAAGCAGGAGAAGAAAACGCGATAGTTTCTTTACACATGCTCGATGTGGTTTCGGGTACAATCACCGATGTTAATTTAGATAATGCCTACTATATTCCACGTATTAAATGGATGAACGATAAAAACATGCTGAGCGTTCAAACATTAAACAGGCACCAAGATCATTTAAAAATGTATGCGGTAAATGCTAAAAACAATTCGGTTTTAGTTTTATTAGAAGAAAAAGATGCTGCTTATGTAGATATTACTGATAATTTAACCTTTTTAGAAGACGATAGTTTTATTTGGACGAGCGAGAAAGATGGCTATAATCATATTTATCTATATAATGAACAGGGTAAATTAATGAACCAGATTACGAAAGGTAATTGGGAGGTAACTAATTATTACGGCTACGACCAAAATGAAGATAAAGTGTACTACCAAGCGACCGAAAACGGATCGATAAATCGCGATGTATATAGTATTGGTACAAACGGTAAAAATAAAAAGCGATTAACCACAAAAGAAGGTCAAAATAGAGCCGATTTTAGTGCAGATTTTACCTACTTCATCAATACTTTTTCTAGTGTTACCACGCCGCCAGAATATACTTTACACAAAGCGTTAACGGGTAAAAAAGTAAAAGATATTCTAGACAACAAATCGTTATTAAGTAAGTTAGAAAACTATCAAATTAGTCCAAAAGAATTCTCCACCATTTCGGTAAATGGCAATGATTTAAATATGTGGATGATAAAACCTACTAATTTTGATGCATCAAAAAAATACCCATTATTTATGTTTCAATACAGCGGTCCAGGGTCACAGCAAGTAGGCAATACGTGGATGAGTTCTAACGATTACTGGTATCAATTATTAGCCTCAGAAGGCTATATTGTTGTCTGTGTTGATGGCAGAGGAACAGGGTATAAAGGGCGCGATTTTAAAAAAGTAACGCAGAAAGAACTAGGTAAATTTGAAGTGGAAGATCAAATCAGTGCGGCAAAACAACTTAGTGATTTACCCTATATTGATGCTGCTAGAACCGGAATATGGGGTTGGAGCTATGGAGGCTTTATGAGCACCAATTGTATTTTAAAAGGCAATGATACTTTTGAAATGGCGATAGCCGTTGCGCCCGTAACCTCTTGGCGTTTTTATGACAGTATTTATACCGAACGTTATATGCAAACCCCACAAGAAAATGCCAGTGGATACGATGAAAATTCGCCTTTTAATTACCCAGAAAAGTTAAAAGGAAAGTATTTATTAGTACATGGTACTGGTGATGACAATGTACATGTTCAAAATACGATGCGCATGATTGAAGCTTTAGTACAAGCCAACAAAGAGTTCGATTGGGCAATTTATCCAGATAAAAACCACGGAATTTATGGTGGCAATACAAGACTCCATTTGTATACCAAAATGACCAATTTTATTAAAGAAAACCTATA
>JANQTG010000093.1:0-3037 GCA_030731855.1 Cellulophaga sp.
TTGCCGTTTTATATGTTGGTGCTGCTTCTGAAGTAGAAATGAAAGAGAAAAAAGACAGAGTTGATGATGCTTTACACGCCACAAGAGCTGCTGTTGAAGAAGGTATTGTTGCTGGTGGTGGTGTTGCCTTAGTGCGCGCTAAAGCAGTACTTGCCAAATTAAAAGGTGAGAATGCTGATGAAGAAACAGGTATGCAAATCGTAGCTAGAGCTATTGAAGCTCCTTTACGTACTATTGTTGAAAATGCAGGTGGCGAAGGTTCTGTGGTTGTTTCTAAAGTATTAGAAGGTAAAGGTCATTTTGGTTACGATGCCAAAGCCGAAGTATATACAGATATGATGAAAGCTGGTATTATCGATCCTAAAAAAGTAACGAGAGTAGCTTTAGAAAATGCGGCTTCTGTTGCAGGAATGATCTTAACTACCGAGTGTGCTTTAATTGATATCAAAGAAGAAGCTGCTGGTAGCCCAGGAATGGGTGGTGGTATGCCAGGTATGATGTAGTAAGCCCCTAAATCCCCAAAGGGGACTTTAAAATTAAAACCCATTTTAGAAATTTCTAAAATGGGTTTTTTTATTATCTTTAAAAGAAAAGTAACCAATGAAAAATTATTCTTTCAATTTAATCATGGTATTAGTTATGTGTGTAAATTTAAATTTTGCGCAAAAAAACAAAAATGAATTAAATCGTTTATATAAAGAATATTTTCACTTAGAAAGAGAAACAATATACCTACATTTAAATAAAACAACTTTTGTTAGTGGAGAAAAAATTTGGTTTAGTGCTTATGTTTTTGATACGAAAAATGGAAAACCATATACTAAGACTACCAATTTAATTTGTAAAATTTATGATCATGAAGGTACACAATTAGATGAAAAATTATTTTATGTAGATAATGGTTTTGCTATTGGACAACTTGATATTCCTTCGCAGCTTACTTCAGAAGAATTCTATGTAAAAGCGAGTACTAATTGGATGAAAAACTTTGAAGATGAGGGAGCATTTATTCAAAAACTAAGCTATATAAAAGATATAACAAAACATATTCAAGAAAAGATTGAAACAGACAAATACCAAGTTCAATTATTTCCTGAAGGTGGTCATTTAGTAGAAAATACATTAAATACGGTTGGGTTTATAGCAACAGATATAAATGGAAAAGGCGTTCCTATCAAAAACGCACAATTAGTCTCCGACAATAATAATATAATACTTGAAAAAATTGAAAGCGACTATCAAGGTATTGGAAAATTTCGTACGTACATTAATTCAAACCATAACTACTCGCTAGAAGTGGTTTTTGCTGATAATAGCAAAATAGTAGCATCACTTCCCAAACCCCAAAATGAGGGTATTAGTTTATCTCTTAATAGTATTTTGGAAGAAAAAATTATCGTAGTCATTGGCACTAATAATATTACTTTAGAAAAACTAAAAGACCAACAACTTTATGTGGCAATTCATAGAGACGGACTTTTGAGTCTATCGGCCTTTAAATTAGAGAGTACCGAAAAAACGTTTACTATTGGTGCCGAAGGCTTATTCCCTGGCATTAATATACTTACCCTATTTGATCAAAATTTAAAACCAATTTCCGAACGCTTATTCTTTAATAATAACTCACTAAATATTGGAGAATTGGCGCCAATTACTACTAGTCCTAACATTTTAAATGATTCTATTAAAATTAAACTAAATCTATATTCAAAAAATAGCTCACCAACTAATTTAAGCCTTTCTATATTACCTAACGAAACTAGAGCTAATAACAATCATAAGTCTATTTTTTCATCATTTCTCTTTGACTCCTATTTAAAAAATGAAATTATTAACGCAGATTATTATATTAAAAATACATCAAGAAAAAAACGCTACGAACTAGACAATCTGTTAATTACAAAAGGTTGGAGTAAGTATAATTGGGAAAAAATATTTGGATATACAAAGCAAGAAGAAAAGTTTGAATTTCAAAAAGGCATCACCATATCTGGCACAGTAAAAAATGCTAATAAAAATAGATATAAAATGGTGATGAATGACTCGCTTAATCAATATCAATATTTTACAGAAATAGATAGTTTAAAGAATTTTAAAATATTTGATGCTATCTTTTTTAAAGATAGTGATATAGAGGCCCGACTATTTAATCTAGACGGCGAAATTTTTAAACCCAAACTGACTATTTCGTCTGCTGTTCCATTTATAAAAGACAGTTTACCTATAGACATTCCTAATAATATTTTTTCTTCTTCTAAAATAAAGAACCAAGTATATGACAATTATAATGGAAGCTATAATGGAAGACTAAGTAATTTAATTAGCTTAGACAATATAACGGTTAGCACACCGAAAATTAAAAACAAGTATATAGCCATCTCAAATTCACTGATGGCTACAGTTTTTCCAGAAGCGGAAAAAGGATTAATTTCTGGCTTTATAATTAAACTAGGGTTTATATCATCTATAGTCAATCCTTATGATGGCCTAATTGATGGAAAAAAATATGTTATAAGTGGCCAAGGTGGAAGTGTGCCGGTTCTTATAGATGGTTTTTTTGAAGAAGGTTTTTATGATAAACGAATAGAAGAGGTGTTTTCAGTAGTCTATCAAAGGCCTTATGGCCCCATTATAATAAACTCCAAAAAGCCTAAACCAATAGAATTAGTAGCTAAACACTTATTAAAGGAGGGTTTTGAAAGGCCAGAAATTTATTATAATCCTGATTATAAAATAGAATTAAAAGAATACCTAGAATATGGATCCGTTTTTTGGGAAGGTCAATTAAAAATTGAAAAAAACGGAATACATGAATTTATGATTCCTAATACTGGTTTAAAAAATTTAAAACTATTTATTGAAGGTATGTCCGAAGATGGCACGTTGTTCTCTGATGTTCAGTCTGTTTACTTAGAATAAAAAAAGCGATTTATTAAAACGCTCCAATGAAAATTGGAGCGTTTTTGGTTTTAATTGTATTGAAGTCGGGAACGTTTCACAAAATAAGAATTTAGCTTACAGCTTATGGCCTAAAGCA
>JANQTG010000093.1:3137-9283 GCA_030731855.1 Cellulophaga sp.
CATCAACTACATTTTAAACCTAAACCCCATATAAAACATTCGTCCCATAATTGGCGCAAACACAATACTTGTATCAAAATTTGAACCAAAAGGATCATCTGCTGCAAGCACAGGGTTATTCTGTGTAACATTACTTAAGTTTTCACCCCCTATATATAGTTCAAAAGTATTAGAAAAAACCTTGGTTACCTGTGCCGTCATTACACTGTAAGGATCAGCAAAATCTGGTAATTGAAATTCTACAGGGTTTGTCGCTGTATTTGGCAGACGCTGCCTTCCTTGCGTATGTATGGTATAATCAAAACGCCATTGAGCTCCATTTTCTTTTACGGGTGTTTGGTACCCTACATTCGCAAAATATCGGTTTTGAGCTTGTAGTGGTTTCTGCAACCTACCGCTTCTATAATCCGTCTGTACATCATAATATTTATACGCCGCCCTAAGTTCTAAATTAGGCAAAATTTCATGATTTACTTCAAATTGAAAACTATTCGCGAAACTTTTTCCATCTAAATTATAAAAGGATATTTCGTCAGGGTTCTCCCAATCTACCACAATCTGATTTACAAAATTGGTTTTGTAAAAGTCTACCGTAACATTTCCCTTACGCTCTAAAAAACGAAAGCCTTGTAAAAAGCTTACACCATAATTCCAAGCGTCTTCTGGCTGTAATCCGTAAATATCCCCATCAGTATCTAAAATTTGTAACTGCCTAGAAGAAGCAAAAAACTGTTGGTTTTCCGCAAAAATATTAGCCGCTCTTTTACCGCGACCAAAAGATCCTCTTAAGCTAGCATTTTCCCAAGGGGTATAGCGAATATGAAATCTTGGCGTAATAAATGTGCCTAATCTGTTATGGGTATCAACCCTTAAACCAGCTGTTAAACTTACCTTTTCAATATTATCATAAGCGTATTCAAAAAATGCCCCAGCCGATTTATCCACACGATTAAAAATGTCAAAATTTACCAATTCTTCATAACCGTCGTAAGCAATCGTTAGTCCTGTTTTAAAAGTATTTCTAGTGTCTCCAATAATAGAGTTAAACATTAGGTTAGAAAAAAAACTTTCATGATTAATATTATACTGGTTGATGCCAAAATAAGAATCTTGCTTGTGTAAATTATAAGAAGCCTGTAAACCCATACTTTGGAAAGGCAATTCGGGAAAAACATAGCCTAATTTTACAGAGGTATCAAAACGACGAGTATCGATTTCACTACCCCAATTAGTTTCGTTCAAAGCAGCATTATTATTTACACCAAAGGCTGGATTACGATCAACTCTATCTGTTAAAGGATCAAAATCTACCTCACCAACTTGTTTTTCATCATTTAAAAAACGAATATTAAAAAAGCTTACCCAGCCTTTTTCCGCATTTTGATATTGCCAACGGTTCATAATATTTATTTGATCCGCCAAAGGAGCATCTAAAAAACCATCATTATTTCTATCTTCTTTTACAGTGCGCTGATTGCCGTGTAGATATAAGCCGGTACTAAGTTTATCAGATAGTTTTTTGTTGAAATGTGTATTGAACTCTAAGCGCCCATTTTGATTGGCATAGCCGTTCACAAAAATGGCATTATCGGTTAACGGTTTTACCAATTCGGTATTAATTTGACCCGAAATACTCTCGTACCCATTGACTACACTACCAGCACCTTTGGTAATCTGAATACTTTCTACCCAAGTTCCTGGAGTAAACGAAAGTCCGAATGCTTGTGAAGCACCACGAACCATGGGCAAATTTTCTTGTGTAATCATTAAATATGGACTGGTTAAACCCAACATTTGTATTTGCTTATTTCCTGTAAGCGCATCCGAAAAATTGACATCAATAGTGGGGTTGGTTTCAAAGCTTTCGGATAAATTACAACAGGCGGCTTTTAACAACTCCGCACTATTTATAGTCACTACATTTTGTGGCGTAAAAAAAGATTTTTGCAGCGACTCCCGTTTTTGTTCTACTACTACTTCTCGTAATTCATTTGATGGTTTTAAAAGATGTGTTATTTTCTTTGGTTCATTCACCGTTAAGGTATCTGATTCAAAACCTACGTAGCTAATAATTAACTTGTTGTATTCTCCCGAAAACGGAATTGAAAATTCTCCTTTAAAATTCGTGACTACACCTAATTGCGAGTTCATCCAGTACACACTAGCACCAGATAAGGCTCTTTGTTTAGTATCTACAAGTTCTTGTACAACCCCTTCTACCTTGTCTTGTGAAAAAGCAACAAGACTATAAAAGAACACAAATGCAAATACTAGTTTTAATTTTTTCGGCTTCATATTAACTATACATTTGGATTAACATCGCAATTGCCATCACTAACATAATCGTATTTTCTATAAAAGTGGCTTCGGTCATCGGTAGTTTCAAAGCGGTACCTAAACAGGCACAACGAATACTTTTTTTATCTAAAAGTGTTTTTGTGACACCCACGGTGGTAATTCCTAAAATAATAATAGTTAAGATTAAGGCTAAGGGAATTTGAATTCGCATTAAAAAGAGCAATCCTAATGCGGCTTCAATAAAAGGATATATACTTCCGTAAACCGGAACTGCCTTCGCAAGCGGATCGTACATGCGAAAACTTTCTGGAAACCCCTTTAAATCTAGAAACTTAAAAAAGCTAAAAACGATGTAAAAAAGTCCCATAAAATCTAGCATGGCGTTGTTGATGCTTCCATCTTTATAATTCAGTAATACAACCGCTACTGATAAATATCCCAAGATTAGCAACAAAGGTTTTAATTGGGCTAATTTCGATTGTTCTTCAATGGATTGTGCCTCTGCTTGTATTTCCGATGTCTCGCTATCCTTTTTAGTAATCTGGTATTTAGGTTGCAAAGCCTCTTGTAATTGGGGTAGCGGAATGTGATTTGCCATTTCTATAATTCCTTCTGCATTAGCTAAATCAATAGCAACAGAAGTTACACCAGTAATTTTGGAGAGTTTTTCTTTTACAGATGCTACGCATCCGCCGCAGGTCATTCCTGTTATATTATAAGTATGTGTCATTGCTTAAGAATTAATTTAGTTCACTTCAACTATTTTCTCTGCCATTTCAAATATATTGATTTGACCATTTCTATAATTAATAACATGTAGTTTTTCATTCATAATCAATACATCCGTAGCTTTTTCTATATTTTTAGAAAGCTCTTGCTTTAGATTACCCGCCAAATCAAAAATCAAAACACGGTTATTTTCAAAATCTGTTATAAAAACTTCATTTTCAGTGACTAAAATACCTGTAGCGGCATTCATTTTTTGACTTTGACCCATCATTTGTAAAAATTTACCTTCCTTATCAAAAACCTGAATTCGATTGTTATACGCATCGGCCACCCAAATTTTATCTTTAGTGATTTGCACATCGGTTGGATAGTAGAATTCGCCTTCTGCTTTACCTTCTTTACCAAAGGAAATCCAATCGGTTCCGTTATAATACAAAATACGGTTATTGTAAAAATCGGCAATTGCTTTTTCTTGCTGAAAAACCGATATCGCGGCAGGGGCATCTAAACTATCTTTAAGGGCTACGAATGTTAATGCT
The DNA here is from genome assembly GCA_030731855.1 of Cellulophaga sp. Taxonomy (GTDB): domain Bacteria; phylum Bacteroidota; class Bacteroidia; order Flavobacteriales; family Flavobacteriaceae; genus Cellulophaga. The sequence goes on from JANQTG010000093.1 coordinate 6,704, forward strand.
CCGTTAGCAAACTTGGCTATGGTATCGCTGCCATATTGCGGAATGTATAAAACACCATCTAAGGCATCAATGTGCATTGGCCGATCCAGACTGTCGATAAAAGCTTCCATTTTTCCCTGAGCATTAATTTGCACCAAACGATTGTGGTCCCCGTCGGACAACCATAGTTTTCCGTTAACTTCTGCTAAGCCAATTGGGTTAACTCCTACTAATTGAATCGTATTAGAAAAAATCCACTCTTTTGGTACTATTTCTTTTTGTTTGCAAGCCGAAAATAAAATGATAGAAACTACTATTAAACTTATATTTTTCATTTTTTTATGTATTTGTGGATTAGCTCGTGAAGTGTTGCAAAAAAATTAAAATGTTAATTATGACGCTCAGCGATACCTATTTATAAATTTATTTAGCCATTCTTTCATAAAGGCAACAAGGCGGCAAATCATTGTAAGTAGCTGTTTGTGCCTTCTGATTTTTGGTGTCATGACCAGACTTTGCAATAGCCATTTCAATTTCAGATAACGTGGTTATCTCTACATCAAAAGATACTTTCATCATTTTAGTGTCTTTATTCCACGAAATTTCAGAAACGCCCGCAACACTTTTCGCCGCCTTAGAAATTCGTGCTTCGCACATCCCGCAATTGCCTGCCACCATAACATTTTTAGTAACGGTCCCTTTCGTTTTTTCTGAAAGGCTTGTTGCTTTAGATACTTCTACTTTGCCATTAGCTCTCTCAATTTTAGTGGTAATGGGCGTATAACCTGCATTTTCTACTTGTTTTTCAACATCTGCTAGTGAAAGAGCTTTTTCAGCAGGATAACTAAAACTAAAATCTCCAGTTTCAATATCAATTTTTACAGTTTTTATCCCTTTAAATTCCTTGAATTTTTTCTCTAATCCAAAAGCACAAAACGGACAGCCAAGACCATCTACTTGTACCATGAATTTATCCATATTTTGTTGTGCGTTTGCACTAAACATTGTCATCATTCCAATAATCAATGTAACTATAATTGTATGTTTCATTCTTTTATATTTTGTTTGTTAAAATGTGAATCTACTTCCTAAAAATATGCTGTAATTAAATTTTCTGCCTTTATCTACGTCATTGACCAAAGGCACTTGAACTGCGACTTCAAAAGTGGTATTTTTCCGAGCATACTGCACCCCTTGCGCATAAAGTAATTGATACCAATTGCGCTCTACGAGCCATAAATTAGTGTATTCGAAAAAAAGATTTATTTGTTTGTTAGGGTATTGTGGTTTTAAAAGTGGAAGGCCAAAACCTAATTTATACCGAAAATCATCCATTGTGCCATCTGGCATCCAATTATAACCAATTTCGTTAGAAATTCCGTACTTAAGGGTTTCATAACCTGCAACGACACCGTAATAACCTGCGTAGTTACCTGTACTTAAATCCATTGCATCTAAATCTTCTCCCGTTGGTAAAGTCTGCACCGTTTTACCTACCACTCTAAAAGTTTTACCGGTAGCATCTTTTCTAAAAAATTGGTATTTACCCATTAGTTTTATATCTGCTAAGGAACTGCCATTTAAAGGATTATCGAGCGTATTCGAAATATAAGGGATTTCTACACCTAGCTCAATATTTGAAGTAGGCAAGTAACTAATATTAAAGGGAATATAGGTAAAAGTAGCACGCTCGGTAGTTCTAATTTCTGTTAATGATCTAACCGTAAAACTACCTGCCCCTAGCATAATGGGCTTGTCCGCTGTTATCGGCGGCCCTTGTGCGAGAGAATTAGTCGTAAACAAGATTAAAATGGCCAAAAGCCAAAATGTATATTTCATGTTTTTGTAATTTGATTAAACTTCTTTTAAGTATTTATATCACATTAAAAAACAATGCAATACAAATGAATTCCGTTTTCACGGAACTAGTTAAAAAGAAAAAATCAAATTAAAAAAACATCGCCAAGCAATTGAATATCTTTGACGATTAGGGGTGGAGGATAATAGGTATGTTTTACAGGTTGAAAAGTTTCTACTTGTAAAACCTTAAAATAAGAATAGGTAAAAGCGACTAAGAATTGTTGTTGATCTAAGGTGAAATCAGGATAAGAAATCGATAAATCGTCTTGACCTTGCATTACAATAGTAACATCAGAACAACAAGAGTCTTCCGTTTCAAAAGCTGTTGTGCCTGTTGAACTTTCCATTTCCATACCACAACCATCGGCGGGCGTAAAAAATGAAATATCTACAATATGGCCTAAACAATAATGCTTTTCTACTTTCCAAGAGGTAGTAGAAACCAATAGCAAAAGCGCTAAAGCGATAGACATTATTTTTTGAAAAACTTTTTTCACTTTGCGAAATTACAAAATTTCTGAACCAGTTTTATGCTAAAGCTTTTTATTAACGAATATTTAATCGTTTTGTAGTGTAATTGTTCGCAAAAAAATTAGACTTTTGAATAGCTTATTTTATACTTACAATTATGTTTGAAAAATTAAAACTCGAAGTACTTACTATTGTCAAAAACAATACACTTACTGCAGATGACCGTTTACAACAGGTCTGTGAATTATTAAAAGAAAATGTTCCTCATTA
>JANQTG010000093.1:9383-18920 GCA_030731855.1 Cellulophaga sp.
ATTTTAGGAGGTCGTGTAAAAACCTTACATCCAAAAGTTTTTGGCGGTATTTTAAATCGTCAAGATAACCAAGAGGATCAAAAACAATTAATTGAATTCGATATTCCACAAATAGATATTGTTATTGTTGATTTATATCCTTTCGAAAAAACAGTAGCAAGTGGCGCGTCAGAACAAGACATAATAGAGAAGATAGATATTGGTGGTATTTCGTTAATTAGAGCCGCTGCTAAAAACTTCAAAGATGTTTTATGTGTTTCTTCTATGGAAGATTATGCGGAGGTTTTAGATATAATTTCTGCTAATAATGGTGTCACAACTTTAGAAGATCGCAAGCGTTTTGCTGCAAAATCATTCAATGTTTCTTCTCATTATGATACGGCAATTTTCAACTATTTCAACAAAGACAAACAAGAAACAGTTTTGAAAATCAGCGAAACTGATGGACAGATTTTACGTTACGGTGAAAATCCGCATCAAAAAGGCTATTTCTTTGGCGATTTCGAGGCTATGTTTACTAAATTACACGGTAAAGAATTATCGTACAACAACCTGTTAGACGTTGATGCTGCCGTTAATTTAATGAACGAATTTAAAAATGACGAACCAACATTCGCCATTTTAAAACACAATAATGCTTGCGGCTTAGCTTCAAGAAGCACTTTACACCAAGCGTATGTTGATGCTTTGGCTGGCGATCCGGTTTCTGCCTTTGGTGGTGTATTAATTAGCAATAAAGAGATTGATGTAGCTACTGCCAAGGAAATTCATGATTTATTCTGTGAGGTAGTCATTGCGCCAAGCTATAGCAAAGAAGCTTTAGACATTTTACAAGGCAAGAAAAATAGAATTATTTTAATTCAAAATGAAGTTGCTTTACCTGATACTTTAGTAAGAACCTGTTTAAATGGTGTTTTAGTTCAAGATAAAGATTTTATTACGGATTCAAAATCAGATTTACAAACAGCGACAACAACAGCACCGACTTCACAAGAAGTAGAAGATTTAATTTTTGCCTCTAAATTGTGCAAACACACAAAATCTAACACTATAGTTTTAGCAAAAAACAAGCAATTATTAGCTAGTGGCACAGGGCAAACCTCTCGTGTTGATGCCTTAAACCAAGCGATTCACAAAGCAAAATCATTTAATTTTGATTTAAAAGGAGCGGTAATGGCAAGTGATGCCTTTTTTCCATTCCCAGATTGTGTAGAAATTGCTGGTAATAGTGGTATAACAAGCGTAATACAACCAGGTGGTTCTATAAAAGACGCATTAAGTGTCGATTACTGTAATAATAACGGAATTTCTATGGTAATGACTGGCACACGTCATTTTAAACATTAATTTTGCTACTTTCATCGATAAAACTTACTTTTAGACCGCAACAAAATAATTAAAATGGGATTTTTTGATTTCTTGACCGAGGAGATAGCGATTGACTTAGGAACTGCTAACACTCTTATTATTCACAACGATAAAGTCGTTGTTGACAGTCCGTCTATTGTCGCGAGAGATAGAATTACCGGAAAAATCATTGCCGTTGGCAAAGAAGCCAGCATGATGCAAGGTAAAACCCACGAAAATATAAAAACTATTCGCCCCTTAAAAGACGGTGTTATTGCAGATTTTGATGCTTCTGAAAAGATGATCAATATGTTCATTAAGAATATACCTGCTTTAAAGAAAAAATGGTTTCCGCCAGCCTTAAGAATGGTTATTTGTATTCCTTCAGGAATAACTGAGGTTGAAATGCGTGCGGTAAAAGAATCTGCCGAGCGTGTAAATGGTAAAGAAGTATATCTTATTCACGAACCAATGGCTGCAGCAATCGGTATTGGTTTAGATATTATGCAGCCGAAAGGAAACATGATTGTTGATATAGGCGGTGGTACTACCGAAATTGCGGTTATTGCTTTAGGTGGTATTGTTTGTGATAAATCTGTTAAAATTGCAGGTGACGTTTTTACTAACGATATTATTTATTACATGCGTACGCAACACAACTTATATGTTGGCGAAAATTCTGCTGAAAATATAAAAATTACCATTGGCTCTGCAACCGAAGATTTACAATCGCCACCAGACGAAATGTCTGTTCAGGGTCGTGATTTATTAACTGGAAAACCAAAGCAAGTACAAATATCTTTTAGAGAAATTGCAAAAGCTTTAGACAAATCGATTTTAAGAGTTGAAGATGCTGTAATGGAAACCTTATCGCAAACACCTCCAGAATTAGCTGCAGATATTTATAATACTGGAATTTACTTAGCTGGTGGTGGTTCTATGCTTAGAGGTTTAGATCGTAGACTTTCACAAAAAACAGATTTACCCGTATATATAGCCGAAGATCCTTTAAGAGCGGTTGTTCGTGGAACAGGTATTGCTTTAAAAAACTTAGAGCGCTACAAAAGTATTTTGATAAAGTAAGATACCTTAAACCCCTTAAGAAGTTAATATATAGATGTAGCCGTTTGGTGTTTTAGAAAATAATTAGAGGAGATGCAACAGATTATCAATTTTATTTTCAGAAACAAAATTCTGTTACTCTATCTTTTTTTGTTGTTGATTGCAATGGGTTTCACGATACAATCACATTCGTACCACCAATCCAAATTTTTTAATTCTGCAAATTGGATTTCTGGTGGTATTTACAAAACATCAAATAATATTTCAGATTATTTTAATTTAGAAATTGAGAACGAAAAATTAGTTCAAGAGAATATTCGTTTAAAAAATTTACTTTACAATCGGGCGTATAAGGAAGAGCAGGTCATCGACACCTTACTGCTAGATACCACAAATCTAGATTATACTATTGTCGCTGCAAAAATCATAAAAAATAGCTACTCGCTACTCGATAATTACATTACCTTAAATAAGGGAGCTAAACACGGAATTAAACAAGATATGGGTGTAATAACACCTAATGGAATTTTAGGTATTATAGAAAACACTAGCAATAAATTTTCTAGAGTCCAAAGTATTTTAAATAGGCGCTCTAACCTTAATGCGAAATTAAAAAATACCGAAAATTTTGGCTCATTAATTTGGAACGGAAAAGATTATAATACGGTGCAATTAATTGATATTCCAAGACGCATTCCTTTAAAAGTAGGAGATACTATTTTAACCGGAGCAGCATCGAGCATTTTTCCTGAAAATATACCTATCGGTAGCATTAAAAAGATTGACTTAGATGTTTCAAAAAGCTCGTATAGTTTAGATATTCAGCTTTTTAACGACATGACTAACATTAAAAACGTGTACATCATCAATAATAAAAATAGAACTGAATTAGAACAACTAGAAGCTAAGAATAGTAATGTCCAGTACTAATTATTTAATCACCATTTTTAGATTTACAGTACTTGTTTTAGTACAGGTACTTTTATGTAATAAAATTGGATTTTTGGGCTTTATAAATCCTATGATTTATATTCTGTTTATTTATTGGTATCCTATCAAACAAAATAGAGCCGTTTTTCTTTTGATTTCTTTTCTTTTGGGGTTTACCATCGATATTTTCTCAGACACCTTAGCCTTTCATAGTGCGGCCACAATAACTATTGCCTTTTTAAGGCCTACTATTATGCGTTTTTGCTTTGGCGTTAATTTTGAATTTCAAAGCTTTAAAATAAATACAGTTCCTTGGATCCAGAAAATTACTTTTCTAGGCTTACTCATTTTTATACACCATACCGTATTCTTTACGCTAGAAGTTTTCAGTTTTGATAATTTTCTGCTAATTTTAAAGAAAATAGTACTTGTAATTTTAGCATCATTACTATTATGTACCTTATTCAGTTCGTTATTTAGTATTAAAAAAGAATAAGATTCCAAGCATAATCGGTATTATTTTCAGTTCCTTTGTTAAAAATTATTTTATTTTATTTTCTTGATGAAAAAACTGCTTTTATCATCTATCATTATTATCATTGGACTTTCCTTTATCGGAAGGTTATCTTACTTACAATTATTTAACTATTCTACTTCACAAGTTACTGAAGATATTGCGGTTAAAGCAATCTATGATTATCCTGAGCGTGGCTACATATATGACAGAAATGGAAAATTGCTTGTAGCAAACCAGCCTGCTTTTGATGTTATGGTAATACCACGAGAGGTGAAAAAATTAGACACCTTAGAGTTTTGTAATTTATTAGGCATCGAAAAAAAAGAATTTATAAAACAAATAGCAAAAGCCAAAAACTATTCTCCTCGCTTACCTTCTGTTTTGGTTCCTCAATTATCTAAAACAGATTATGCCCGTTTACAAGAGAAAATGAGGAAATATTCTGGCTTTTATATTCAAAAACGCTCATTACGTTTTTATGATACTAAAAGTGGTGCTAATGTATTTGGGTTTATCTCTGAAGTTAACGATTTTGAGCTAACTGAAAACCCTTATTACAAACAAGGTGAATTAAAAGGAAGAACAGGAATAGAAAAACAATACGAAGAATTATTAAGAGGTAGAAAAGGGGTTAAATATATACAAAAAGACCGGTTTAATAGAGATATAGGTCCTTATAAAAATGGCGCATTAGATACACTGCCACAACAAGGAAAAGAGATAAAAATAACCATCGATAAAGTTTTACAGGAATATGGCGAGCTTTTAATGACAGGAAAACGTGGTGGTATTGTAGCAATAGAACCTGCAACTGGAGAAATATTAGCGATGATTTCCGGACCTTCTTATGACCCTAGTCTTTTAGTAGGGAGAGATCGCTCCAGAAATTACACGAAATTATATTATGATTCTATTGCAAAACCAACCTATGATCGATCGGTTTTAGCACAAACCTCTCCTGGTTCGCCTTTTAAAGCTATAAATGCATTAATAGCCTTACAAGAAGAAGTTATTACTCCGGAGACTAGAATACAATGTTTTAACGGATTTTATGTTGGTAAAAGAAAACGTGGCTGCCATTGTGGTGGTGGCTTTAGGGAACTAAATGATGGTATTTTTAACTCTTGTAACGCCTATTTTGCAGGTACATTCAGAAAAATATTTGATAAATATCCCGATTCTGATGAAGGTTTAGAAGTTTGGGACAAACACGTAAAAAGTTTTGGTCTAGGTGGTTTTTTAGGTTCCGATATTCCAACAGGAAGAAGTGGTTTAATCCCGACACCCGCAACGTATGATCGAATGTACGGCGATGGGCGTTGGAGCTCTTCGTATTTTATTTCGAATGCTATTGGTCAGGGTGAAGTATTGGTAACTCCTATTCAATTAGCGAATATGACGGCTACTATTGCCAATAGAGGACATTACATTGTTCCTCATCTGTTAAAAGAAGTAGAAGGTCTACCCAACAATGACCCTACATTTAACGAAATTCATCATACCACCGTTGATAAAAAACACTTTGAACCAGTAGTACAAGGCATGGCAGAAGTATACCTTCATGGAACAGCTAGAAGATTACAAGTAAAAGATATTGATATTGCTGGAAAAACAGGTACTGTTGAAAATTTTACCCGAATTGATGGCGTAAGAACTCAATTAACGGATCATTCTGTATTCGTAGCTTTTGCTCCTGTAAACAATCCTAAAATTGCCATCGCGGTATATATAGAAAATGGTTATTATGGTGCAAGACATGCGGGGCATATTGCATCACTTTTAATCGAAAAATATTTAAAAGGAGACATTACTAGAACAGACTTAGAGAAAAAAATGTTGGAAACAACTTTAGAAAAAGAATATGCTAAACCTCTTAGCGGAGAACCTTTTAGAATAAATGAGCGCAACTGGTAAGGGATTATTAAAGAGGCTAGACTGGGCATCTATTTTAATATTTATGCTTTTAGTGGGTATCGGCTGGATAAATATTTATTCTAGTACCTATTCACAAGGGCAAGAAAATATGTTCAACTTTTCTACTCTTTACGGTAAACAGCTTATTTTTATTGGATTAAATGTTGTTTTAATTATCATAGTTCTTGCTTTAGAAAGCAACTTTTTTGAACGTTTTTCTAGTGTTATTTATGTAATTTCTTTGGTGTTACTTCTTGGCCTCTTTGTGTTTGGAACTACCATTGCAGGAGCCACATCGTGGTATAATCTTGGTTTTTTTAACCTACAACCTTCAGAATTAGCCAAAGTAGCCACTGCCCTAGCCTTAGCTAAATATTTAAGTGATATACAAACCGATATAAAGCGGAATAAAGATCAGTTATTTGCTTTTTTGATACTTTTAATTCCTGCTTTTTTAGTGATCCCACAACCCGATCCTGGTAGTGCACTTGTTTTTTTTTCCTTAGTTTTTGTATTGTTCAGAGAAGGTATTTCTATTTATTACTTAGGAATTAGCCTTTTTGCTATTCTCATTTTCATAAGTACACTTATGTTTGGTACCATATGGATTATTATTATTTTAGGGGTGCTTTTAGGCTTATTCTTTTTACTAAAAAAACAGTCTTTAAAAATACCAATTATACCCATTTTAGTGGTGTTTTTAATTACGTTCTTGTTTTCCTTATCTGTAAATTTTGTGTTTGAAAATATTTTTGAACAACGGCACAGAGATCGGTTTAGTTTATGGTTGAGTTTAGAAAAAGACCCTAATAAGTTAGAAGAAATAAGAAAAACTATTGGATACAACACCTACCAATCTGAAAAAGCGATAGAGTCTGGCGGCTTATTCGGAAAAGGGTTTTTAGAAGGCACACGAACAAAAGGAGACTTTGTACCTGAGCAGCATACCGATTATATTTTTACCACAGTTGGCGAAGAATGGGGTTTTGTTGGTACCTCAACCGTAATTATATTATTCACTTTACTACTCTTACGTTTAGTGTTTATGGCCGAAAGACAAAAAAATGCATTCAATAGAATGTATGGCTACGGCGTAATCTCTATTTTATTTGTTCATTACTTTATAAATATCGGGATGGTAATAGGTGTACTACCAACTATTGGTATTCCCCTGCCTTTTTTTAGTTATGGAGGCTCTGGTTTACTTGGTTTTACCGCCCTACTATTTATATTCATAAAAATGGATGCCAACCGATTGAAAGAAGGTTTTTAAAATTTCCAATCTGTACTCTCTATTTTACTTTCTAAATTGTTTTCTTGGGTATCAGGTAGTTTTTCAAAAAAGTTAATATTCGTTTTTTGTTCTATTTCATCCACAGAAACTAAAAAGGATTTCACTGGAGCAGTGGAAGGCTTATTTGGAAAAAGAAAAGCAATCATTTTAAGTGTATCACCTTCTTTACGTGCTACAATTTTATAAAAATAATTGGGTACACTTACGTCTTCATCACCAATAGAGGATAGATTATTGTCTAAAACACCACCCGTCATTATATACAATGGTCCGTATTTTTTACACCAATACCGCACCTGTTTTTCTAAATCGTTCCATACACCTGCATTAAACTCAGAATTTTGCGGACTAATATTACTCGTATAAAAGGTTTCGTTATAAGCAAATTCTGAAAACCTACGATCACCAGCTGGCACCAAATGCCCTCGATCGTATCCTGAACCACGGTAGTTTTTCCAATCTGCTGACTTGGTGCTTACTTTGGGATCTTCAATAAAATATGGGCGTTTTCTATCATCATACGTTAATTGATCTTTCGTTAACTGATAAAAAACCCATTCCGCCTGTTCATGCTTTTCGTGATATGAAAGCGAAAAATTAGTATGATGCACGATGTCTCCCGTAGTTGAGGTCGGATAAAAATCTTGATAAGGCGTATTTTCTGTGTTCTTATGATTAGGATCAGAGTAGGTATCTGGTGTGTAGAAATTTTCAAACAGCCAAAAACCAACTACGCAAACAAGCATTAATAAGGTGTATGTTGTTTTTTTATTCATAGCACTTCTCAAAAAAGGGCAAGTTACTTTAATTTTGTATATTCTTAAAAATTCAATCTTAATTTTAAGCTTATGAATAATCTTCTCGAAGATACGTTTACCAAAGAATTACCACAAGATCCTATTTTAGAAAATACAAGACGACAGGTTGAAAAAGCGTGTTATTCTTTCGTAATCCCTAAAAAAACGGCAAATCCTAAACTTCTTCATGTAGCTCCTGAAATGGCCGCAACTTTAGGGATAAATAATGATTTTTTAACAACAAAAGAATTTTTAGAAATTGTAACCGGCAACAAAGTTGTTGACAATTCTAAGCCGTATGCTATGTGTTATGGCGGACATCAATTTGGCAATTGGGCTGGGCAATTAGGCGATGGTAGGGCTATAAATTTAGGCGAAATTGTACACGATAAAAAAAGATGGTTTTTACAATTAAAAGGGGCTGGAGAAACTCCCTATTCTAGAACGGCAGACGGGCTTGCAGTTTTACGATCTTCGGTACGAGAATATTTATGTAGTGAAGCCATGTTTTATTTAGGTGTGCCCACCACAAGAGCGCTCTCGCTGTCGTTAACAGGCGATAATGTTTTGCGTGATATGTTGTATAATGGCAACCAAGCGTTTGAAAAAGGAGCTATTGTTTCTAGAGTTGCCCCATCATTTTTGCGTTTTGGGAATTATGAAATTTTCAGCTCGCGTCAAGATTACAAAACCTTAAAAACATTAGTTGACTATACCATAAAACATTTTTATCCTCATATAACCGAAAATGGTAAAGTGGGGTATATTCAATTTTTTAAAGAAGTCGCCGAACGTACACTAACGATGATTATTCACTGGCAACGCGTTGGTTTTGTACATGGCGTAATGAATACCGATAATTTATCTATTTTAGGATTAACAATAGATTACGGCCCTTATGGCTGGCTAGAAGGTTATGACACTGATTGGACACCGAATACGACCGACAGGCAACATAAAAGATATCGTTACGGGAATCAGCCTAACATTGGATTATGGAATTTATACCAATTAGCGAATAGTGTATATCCGTTAATTGAAGACGCCGAACCTTTAGAAGCAATATTAGAAGACTATAATAACAATTATGCCTCACAATATCTAGACATGATGAGTGCTAAAGTTGGTTTTTTCGCCAAAGACGAAAAAGATGCGCAGTTACTTGAAGCCTTAGAAGCCGTATTACAAACTATAGAAACCGATATGACCTTATTTTTTAGATTATTAAGTGATGTGTCTAAAAAGGATAGCGCAAGCTTAGCGGTTACTAAAATTAAAGAAGCGTTTTATTCGCCAGAAGCCTTAAAAGAAAACATACTAACCAATTGGGAAAATTGGTTCACCCGTTATTTAAAAAGATTAGCCATAGAATCGTTTTCTGATGCAGAGAGAAAAGAAAAAATGCACCTCGTAAATCCAAAATATGTTTTACGAAATTATATGGCACAATTAGCCATAGACAAAGCTGACGAAGGCGATTATTCATTAATCGACGAATTATACACCTTATTAAAAAATCCGTACGACGAACAGCCTGACAACGAAAAATGGTTTGCCAAACGTCCAGAATGGGCACGAAATAAAGTGGGGTGTTCTATGCTTTCTTGTAGTTCTTGATTAAAAGGTTAGATGGTTAGATGGTTAGATGGTTAGATGGTTAGATGGTTAGATGGTTA
>JANQTG010000094.1 GCA_030731855.1 Cellulophaga sp.
CTAAAATACAACTTGCTACCGCAGGAATAGTGCTTAAAATACCCTCTGGATCATAGTCTTTTTTCCACATATGGTTTCCTAGAATATTTACATCTACATAATTGGCTAGGTTGTTTGGTGCTCTGTCAAAAGTAGAGATTACACCTTCAACAGGAATAAAACCCATAACTAGCCAATAACCAATCAAAATAAAAATAGTTATTCCGACAAGTGTTTTCCAATTAAAATTGATGAATAGGATCGATGTGATAAAGAAAACAACGCCAATCCGTTGCAATACGCCAGGAAACCTAATACTCGAAAATTCATCAAAAAAAGGAAATGTAATGCTAAATGCGCCTAAAAAAAGTCCTAATCCTATCAATTTTAAACTTCTGACACTAATTTTTTTATAGGTATTCGCTGAGCCTGTTTTGTTTTGATATGCAAAGGCGATCGAAGTACCTACGATAAACAAGAAAAAAGGGAAAACCAAATCTGTTGGAGTATAGCCATGCCAATCTGCATGTAAAAAGGGGGCATAAACTGCGCTCCAAGTGCCCGGATTGTTGACCAAAATCATTAACACGATCGTTATTCCTCTAAAAATATCTACCGCTAAAATTCTATCTTTCATTTATGGTATGTTTTTTATCGCGTTTAAAGTTAACTATTTTACAATACTTTTGTTTTTTATATTCAAAACCAACTTGTGTTTAACGCCTTAGCATCAAACATTTCGACAACTTCATGGGTTTTAGCGTTTTTAGCCGCTTTTATTTTAGGGATTTCAAAATCTGGAATTAAAGGAATTGCTATTATTATCGTAACCCTTATGGCGCTTGCTTTTGGAGCAAAAGAATCTACTGGTTTAATTGTTCCGTTATTAATTGTGGGCGATATTTTCGCTGTTATTTATTATAACCGGCACGCGCAATGGAGTTATATTATTCGGTTTTTACCGTGGATGGTTTTTGGTGTTTTAATCGGCGTTTTAATTGGGAAAGATTTAGACGAAGTTACTTTTAAATATGGCATGTCTATCATTATTTTGGGGAGTGTTTTGATGATGTATTGGTGGGATCAACGAAAATCTAAAAATGTTCCTACGCATTGGGCCTTTGCAGGTTCGATAGGGATTATGGCTGGGATTACGACTATGATTGGAAACCTCGCTGGAGCTTTCTCAAATATCTTTTTCTTAGCGATGCGATTGCCGAAAAATGAATTTATTGGCACCGCTGCTTGGTTGTTTTTTATAGTAAATGTGTTTAAACTGCCCTTTCATATTTTTGTTTGGCATACCATAACGCCCGAAACCTTAATTATTAATTTAAAATTAGTCCCTGCCATTTTTATGGGACTATTTGTAGGTGTGCGTTTAGTAAAAATAATTAAAGACGATTTTTATCGTAAAATGATTCTTGTTTTAACCGCTTTAGGCGCCTTATTAATTCTCCTGAAATAAATAAGCAACAAACTTTACTTTCGTTTTGTTTCGTTTTGATATTTTTTATTACATTTGAAAGATATCAAAATAAAACACTTTGGTCATGAAAAATCTAGTACTCTTATTAATGGCTCTTAATTTTTTGTCTTGTTCCGTGAAGACCAAAACAGAAGTTAAGAAACCAAACATATTACTTATCGTAATTGACGATCAAGGCTATGCCGATTTTACACCCTTTAAAGACCATGATAGAACAGTACTCACACCAAATATTTCAAGATTAGGAAAAGCAGGAACAGTTTTTACACAAGCCTATGTTACTGCGCCAGTTTGCAGTCCGTCAAGAGCGGGAATACTCACAGGAAAAAATCAATTTAGATGGGATAAGCCCGCAAGTTGGGGTCCTGGATTACCAGATGATGTGAAAACTATTCCCGAATATTTAAAGCAAGCAGGCTACCATACCGCGCGAATAGGAAAAAACGACTTAGGTCGTAATTTTCATAAAAATGACGTACGTGAATATCCATTACAACACGGTTATGACGAATTTTTGGGTTTTAGTGCGCATGCGCATGATTATTGGTTAAATTCTACTGAAATTAAGGAACGTACGCCAGACCCTTATGGTACAAGTGCGCTTTTAGGGCCTTTAATGCACAATATGGGTGAAAAAAGTTATGAAGAAGGCTATCTTACTGATATTTTAACGGATGAATCAATTGATTATCTTAAAAGAAAACACGACAAACCCTTTTTTCTTACGCTTTCTTATAGCGCCGTGCATCATTTAATACATGAAGTTCCCAAAAAGTATTTAGATAAATTTGGCGCAAAAGAAATAGCGAATTATAACCCCGATGATATGATGGCCTATGGAAAGCATGCGTCTGGGTCGTACTCGGCTTATTATGATAAATATTCTAGAGTGGGCGCTATAAAGGCCGATGAATTACGGAACTATTATTTAGCCAATTTAAATAATTTAGATGATAATATTGGTCGTGTTTTAGACGCCTTGAAAGAAGAGAAATTAGCTGAAAACACGCTTATAGTTTTTATTTCTGATAATGGTGGCTCGCCTTTAACAGGAGCAAATAATGCACCTTTAGCAGGTGGTAAATATTCGCTTTGGGAAGGTGGCATTCGTGTGCCTTTAGCGATTAGTTATCCCGGTAAAATTGATGCGAATAAAGTGGTGACAGATTATGTGTCAGCAACCGATATTATGCCTACACTTTTAGAGGCAGCTGGGGTAAAAATAAATGACCCAGATGTAGACGGTATTAGCCTTTTAAATCCGGATAACAACAGGCTTTTAATTTGGAAATGGCAAAAAACATGGGCCGTGAGGCAAGGAGATTGGAAATTGACAAATACCAACGAAAACCACTGGAAAAGCGAGCCATCGGTGCAGTATATTGCGCCTATTGTTGACAATACTGAATTAAAGCTTTTTAACGTAAACCAAGATCCTGGAGAGCGTAAAGATTTGGCAGCAGCGCATCCAGAAAAAGTAAAAGAATTAGAAAAAGCTTATCAAAATTGGTGCGACGCTAATATTCAAAAATAGCTTTGTTTCTAGGTACTTATAAAGTATAAAATTCTAGCGCTATATTGTTTTGAGGGAGAAGCTAAATTTAAGATTAGCGCTTTGTGAACCTCATTTTCTCCGTACAACTTTACGTAATAGCAAAGGTGCGTAGTGTTCCAGAGTGCTACACAGTGGTCGCATATAGTTGCACAATGAAATTTTTAATACTTTATTAATTTTGGAGCGTAAGGTATAGCTAGACGTTCGTTGAAGTTAAAAACAGACTATATTATAAAACAAAAAATCTTTTGTTTTAGATATCATCACGAGTTTTTAAAACCTTTAAGAGCGCTCATAAATGTTAACTAAAAAACAAACCCATTAAGAAATTCGCAATACTTGTCTATTTGTTTTTTAAGATTTCGTAATTGTATGCTTTATAAGTTGTATATTTCATAAAATTATTTGAAAATCTTATGCTAAAAAGAACAATTTTTTCCGCAATATGTATTTTGATGTTTGCCAATAGTTATGGGCAAGACAACATAGTAAAGGCTAGTGCATTATTAGCCAATGTTGGTTTACAATACGAACGAGCACTTAATGATCATTTTTCAGTAATTGGGCAAGTAGGAGTATCAAGACTTAGTAATTCTACAAATGATATAAATACTACTTCTGAAGGTTTTGGTTATTATTTAGAAGGCCGCTACTATTTTTCACCAAAAAATAAAAAAATGGAAGGGTGGCATGTAGGAGCATTTTACAATGTTATGAATACAGAAACTGACGACAATCTTAAAACAAATATCTCATCTATAGGTTTAGCAACAGGCTATCAATGGATCTATAATTCTAACATTACTTTTGGTTTAACATTAGGCGCAGGATCTAAAGAATTAGATACCGAACAAGACCGTGGTTTATTCATTGATGGCTTAACTTTTTGGCCACATTTAGGCCTAAACTTGGGGTATAGTTTTTAATTTAAACAACAGTTACCTTAACTCCTTTTTCTTCAATTTTTTTCTTTATTTCTGGTGAAATACCTTTGTCGGTTATTAATTCGTGAACTTGGTTTAAGTCACAAATTTTAGCAAAACTCTTTTTGCCAAATTTTGAAGAATCTGCCAAAACTATTATTTTTTGTGCCGATTGAAGCATTTTTTTATTGAGCTGAGCCTCTTCTAAATTAGTGGTAGATAAACCGTACTCTAAATCGAAACCATCAACCCCTAAAAAAAGCTTACTACACGAAATATTACCCAGAATATGTTCGGCATACGAGCCAATTACCGATCCGGATGAATGCCGAATATAACCGCCAAGTTGCAAAATTTCAACGTTTTTATCGTGCATTAAATGCAAAACTACATAAAGCGAAGAGGTAATAACCGTCAGTTTATTTTTTGGTTTTATAAATTTAGAAAAAGCCTGTACGGTGGTACCTGAGGCAATCATGATAGAATCATTTTCGTTAATCAATTGTGCGGCGCGTTGTGCTATGCCATTTTTTTCTTCTACAGATATTTTTTCTTTTTCTCCAATAGCCTTTTCATTGATGTACGGATTTTCTAAAGAAGCACCACCGTGGGTTCTAAATAGCAAGCCTTTTTCTTCTAATAAGCGTAAATCTTTTCGAATGGTTACCGCAGAAACGTTCAATAAATCGCATAAATCGGACACTTCAAGATGCTTTTTTTGAGCTAATTTTTCTAAAATTATCTGATGTCTTTTCATTGGTGCATTTATTAAAATAAGTCTTCTAAAATGAATGATTCTTTAAAATTAGAAGGAATCTATTTTTATCGTACTAAAGTAAAGATAAATAATTGAAACTTTCCGAAGTTATTTATCGCTACATCCAGGTATTTAAGACAAAAAACTTTCACTTTGTTTCGTTTTAATGAATATTTTTTTATATTTGAAAGTATATAAAAGTAATTGAAGTCAAATATATGATTTCAAAAATCATTAAAATAGATAGATTTGTTTCATAGAGCATCTTTAGTAGAACAATTAAAAACCCAATTACATTGGGATGTAATTATAATTGGTGGCGGTGCAACAGGCTTAGGCGTTGCCTTAGATAGTGCAACAAGAGGGTATAAAACTTTGCTTTTAGAACAGTCCGATTTTGCCAAGGGTACGTCCAGCAGAAGTACTAAGTTAGTACATGGTGGTGTGCGGTATTTGGCACAAGGTAACATCGATTTAGTGAGAGAAGCCTTATACGAAAGAGGTTTAATGCTAAAAAACGCATCGCATTTAGTAAGAAATCAATCGTTTATAATTCCAAATTATGGTTGGTGGGATACGCTAAAATATACTATAGGTTTAAAAATTTACGATTTTTTAGCAGGTAAATTAAGCTTTGGTAGTTCTAAACGAATTTCAAAGAAAGATACTTCTGCTCGACTTTCTACCATAAAAACGACCGACTTAAAAGGTGGTGTAGTGTATCATGATGGGCAGTTTGATGATGCACGTTTAGCCGTAAATATGGCTCAAACAGCAATTGAGCAAGGTGCAACCGTTTTAAATCATTTTAAAGTAAAGCAACTTAACAAATCTGATAAAGGAAAAATTAATGCGGTTGTTGCTATAGATACAGAAACAACAAAAGAATACACTTTAAGTGCCAAAGTGGTTATTAATGCCACAGGCGTTTTTACAGATGAAGTGTTACAAATGGATAAGGCTGGTGCTAAAAATACCGTTAGGCCAAGTCAGGGAATTCATTTAGTACTAGATAGGTCTTTTTTGCCTGGGAATGATGCTATTATGATTCCGAAAACTTCCGATGGTAGGGTTTTATTTTTAGTACCATGGCATAACAGAATTGTGGTGGGCACTACAGATACCTTATTAGATAGCCATAGTTTAGAGCCAAAGCCATTAGAAAAAGAAATCGATTTTATACTCGAAACGGCCAATGCGTATTTAAATAAACCGGTAAGCAGAAAAGATATACTCAGTATTTTTGCGGGACTAAGACCTTTGGCAGCACCCAAAGATAATTCTGAGAAAACCAAAGAAATTTCAAGAAGCCACAAAGTAATTGTATCCGAGTCGGATTTAATTACCATCACTGGCGGAAAATGGACTACCTACCGTAGAATGTCACAAGACACCATAAATAAAGTAATTGCTTTAGGTAAATTGCCTCAAGCGGCTTGTAAAACAAAACAACTCGCCATTCACGGTGCTGATGGTTCTGCGGATGATACAAATCACTTATATATTTACGGAACAGATCAAAAAGCAATAGAAGCCTTGATAAAAGATTCTCCAGAATTAGGAGAAAAATTACATCCGCGATTAGAGTTTTTAAAAGCCGAAGTAGTTTGGGCCGTAACCAACGAAATGGCACGTACCATAGAAGATGTTTTGGCTAGGCGCGTTAGAATTTTATTTTTAGATGCCAAGGCAGCACAGGAAGTCGCACCGCAAGTAGCAGAAATTTTAGCAAAGTACTTACATAAAGACGATGCTTGGAAAAAAGAGCAAATCGCGGCATTTACAGCAGTATCAAATCAATATATTCTGTAAGCCAAGTAAGGCTATTTTTTTTTGACATCAATTTTATCTTATATTTAAAACTGTAAACTATATAATATGGCAAATTACATTCTCGCTTTAGACCAAGGCACTACAAGTTCTAGAGCTATTGTTTTTGATAAACAGGGAAATATTATTTCTGTAGCTCAAAAAGAGTTTACGCAGCACTTTCCTAAACCAGGATGGGTAGAACATGATCCTATTGAAATTTGGTCTACACAAAATGGAGTAGCTGCCGAAGCGATTGCCAATAAAAATCTAAAGGCAGAAAATATTGCCGCTATCGGAATTACCAATCAGCGAGAAACCGTTGTGGTTTGGGATAAAAATACCGGAAAACCAGTTTATAATGCTATTGTTTGGCAAGATAAAAGAACCTCAGATTTTTGTGACCAATTAAAAAAACAAGGTAAAAACGAGCTTGTTAGGCAAAAAACAGGTTTGGTAATCGACTCGTATTTTTCAGGTACTAAAGTAAAATGGATTTTAGATAATGTAGCCGGTGCAAGAGAAAAAGCAGAAGCAGGCGATCTTATTTTAGGTACTATTGATACTTGGTTGGTTTGGAATTTCACTAGAGGAGAACAACATATTACCGATGTAACAAACGCATCGCGTACCATGATGTTCAATATTAATACGATGGACTGGGATGATGAATTACTAGAACTATTAACCATTCCGAAAAGTATGTTGCCAAAGGTAAAGGCTTCAAGTGAAGTATACGGGCATACAAATTCTACCTTTTACGATGCTAAAATTCCGATTGCTGGCATCGCAGGAGATCAACAAGCCGCTTTATTCGGACAAATGTGTACAAAACCAGGTATGGTTAAAAATACCTATGGTACAGGGTGTTTTATGTTGATGAATATTGGAGATAAACCAGTAGTATCAAAAAATAATTTATTGACGACCGTTGCTTGGAAAATCAATGGAAAAACTACTTATGCTTTTGAAGGAAGCATATTTATCGCTGGTGCTGTAGTGCAGTGGTTGCGCGATAGTCTTAAAATTATAAGAAACTCTGCCGATGTTGAAAAATTAGCAGGATCAGTAAAAAGCTCAGAAGGAGTTTATTTTGTTCCAGCATTTGCAGGATTGGGCGCACCACACTGGAACCAGCGTGCTCAGGGAACTATTTTTGGTTTAACTAGAGGAAGTACTGATGCCCATATAGCGCGTGCAGCTCTAGAAGCAATAGCCTACCAAACCATGGATATTTTAAAAGCTATGGAAGCCGATGCAGGAATATCGATTAAAGAATTGCGTGTAGATGGCGGTGCAACTATTAATAATATGCTCATGCAATTTCAGGCCGATGTGTTGAATACAGAAACAGTCCGACCGAAAATTGTTGAAACTACAGCCATGGGAGCTGCTTTTTTAGCAGGCTTAGCTGTTGGTTATTGGGAAAACGCTGAAGAAATTGAGCAAATTTGGCAAACAGACAAACGCTTTAAACCAACAAAAGATAGAACCGAAATTGATAAAGAAATTAAAGGCTGGTATAAAGCGATAAAGGCATTGGAGTATTGGACCAATGAATAATAGCACCTAGCCACTGAAGGTGTAATTAAAATATTTTTTAATTTTTTAAAATAGTTAAACAAGTATTGTCAACTAATTATTTTTTTAATTTTCACCTAACACCTAACACCTAACACCTAACACCTAACAACCAAGACCATGACTCCATTTATTTCAGAAATTATAGGTACAGCCATTCTTATTTTATTGGGTGGTGGCGTAGTTGCCAATGTTGTTTTAGCAAAAACGATAGGAAACAATGGAGGGTGGATGGTCATTACCACAGGTTGGGCATTGGCGGTTTATGTAGCTGTTGTGATAACAGGCCCTTATAGTGGCGCGCATTTAAACCCAGCAGTAAGTATTGGTTTAGCAGTTGCAGGCAAATTTCCTTGGCAAGAGGTGCCAATGTATGTTTTAGCTCAAATGCTTGGAGCAATGCTAGGTTCAGGAACAGTTTGGTTAATGTATAGAGATCATTTTAATGAAACCGAAGATGCAGGAGCAAAAAAAGCAGTTTTTTGCACTGCACCTGCAATACGAAATATTGCCTCTAATTTTTTTAGTGAAGTCATAGGCACTTTTGTGTTGGTTTTCTCTGTGCTTTACTTTACTGACGCCAGCCTTAAAGCACCAGAAACTATAATAGGTTTAGGTTCTTTAGGGGCTTTGCCTGTAGCGTTTGTAGTTTGGTCTATTGGCTTGTCTTTAGGCGGTACAACGGGTTATGCAATCAATCCAGCACGCGATTTAGGCCCCAGAATTATGCACGCTTTATTGCCTATAAAAAATAAAGCAGCTAATGATTGGAGCTACGCCTTAATTCCTGTTATAGGGCCTATTGTAGGCGCCTCTTTGGCAGCATTATTAATGTTAGGCTTATCGTAAAATCTTTTTATATTTTCTGTATCTTGAAATAATTTTTTATTATGGTGTGTATTTTAGAGTTGAGATTCATTAGAAAAAATGATCGTAAACATTCTTGAAAGTAATTTTCGAAAAAAAAGAAAAAAATAATATGGGCAAAAAAAAGAAAATCTACTATTTTGACAAAATTGTTATGAAGTACCAATCTTTAACTGATAAAGAAAAACATACAGTAGATTTAATTATAAAGGGACTTGCATTAGTTATACTAATTTTTTTCATCTACAAAGCTGGAGACGTTATTGGCGAATATTTGTATAATGCAGATGTTAAAATCTGATAATAAAAAATACAAACAAATCATTCTGATTAATCCGTATTTAAATAATATCACTAGTTATGTTTTTATGAAAATCAGTGAGTTTTTTTTTAGCAGTAGCACAAGTAATTACGTTTCATTTTTAGTAAGTTAACAGTCACACGGACTATAACAAATAGCTTATAAAACAATATATTTGAAAGATTGAGGAAAGTAATAGCTTATTGTTATCGGCGAGAAATAATGATCATTTATTTAAAAATAATGAAATATTTAATAATCATTCTATTTTTGACTTTTATAAGCTGTAAAAGGGAAGCTAAAACTAAAACAGAGTCAGAATTAGAAGCGGAAACCGAAGCACAAATGGAGGCTGATAACGGCATTGAAAAATCTGTTATTGACATGTGGAATGAGTTCACTAAATCAAATCCTGAATTTGAAAAAGAAGAACTACCCGACACTGATTTTTTTGACAATAATGAAGAAGGTCATAAATAAG
Organism: Cellulophaga sp.; assembly: GCA_030731855.1. Classification (GTDB taxonomy): domain Bacteria; phylum Bacteroidota; class Bacteroidia; order Flavobacteriales; family Flavobacteriaceae; genus Cellulophaga. Next base: position 9,743 of record JANQTG010000094.1, read on the forward strand.
CGGATCTAATTGTGGAGTGAAAAAAGATGGCAATTTCTGGGTTGTATATTTGGTATAAAGAAGCAAATGTAGCCTTACCAATGAAAGGAACAAAACTGATTGTAACCGATTTTAACGGAAAAGCGAGAGCAATAATTGAGAGGAAAAAGGTAGACACAATACCATTTAATATGATTTCCACAGCGTATGCTGCATTAGATATGGGAACAAATATTCAACCACTCGAAAAATGGAAAAAAGCACATTGGGAAATTTTTGCGAACTCATTGGAACAAAACGGACAAAAAGCAACAGATGAAATTCTAGTTGTGTGCGAGTGGTTTGAGACCATTTGGCCGAAACAAGACTAAGACCAATACCATTAGAGTTTACTTCTTTGATAAAAAAAAGCCGATAAAAAAAATTTTCGAAATTTTGTTTCCACTAAAATGAAATTTTATTTTTTTTCTAGCCAATCAATGAAGATAACTAAGATCAACAAAAAAAAGAAAAACTTATATTAAGTACGCATTTTAGCCTAAAATCAATATAATTATTTGAAATTTCGCTTTTTAGTCAATATTTTATTGCTAAAATTGTATAACAAACCCGGCGATCTTTAGAATTCGCCATGTATTTTTATAAATTTACTGATTACTGATTACTGATTCGCTGAAACTTTCAATAAATGAAACTGCTACAATTTCTTTTCTTTATTCTCTTCAGCCTTGCAAGCATTAGCCAAGAAATGCCACCTATTCAAAAATATGCCACCGAAGATTATGGTGGCGATAATCAAAACTGGATGCTCTCTCAGGCATCGAATAACTTTATTTATGTCGCCAATAATCGAGGTCTTTTAGAATTTAACGGTTCAGATTGGCGTTTGTTTGTATCTCCTAATAATACCGTAATGCGCGCGGTTAGCGTTATAAATGACATTATCTACACCGGTTGTTATGCGGAATTTGGGTATTGGAAACCAGATGATTATGGAGAATTAGTGTATACTTCCTTAGTACCGAGGCTAGAAGAAAAAATGCTAGAAGATGAGCAGGTCTGGAATATTATAGGGTATGATGAATGGGTCTTGTTTCAAACTAACGACCAAATCTATTTTTATAACACAGTAACTAAAAAGTTTAAGACTATCAAAGTCAATAATATTATTTACAAGTTGTTTAAAGTAAATAATCAAATATTTTTTCATGTAGCCAATGAAGGTTTATACCGAATAGATGGTGGACAACCAAATTTAATTATTAAAGGAGAGGTTACCGAAAAAGGGAGAATCATAAATATTTTTGAAACAGAAAAATCATTAGTATTAATTACCAGAAATTTAGGTTTCTACACCTATCAAAATGATGTTTTTAAAAAATGGGACATTCCAGCCGATACACTATTAAATAAAACAAGTGTTTTTACGGGCATACAATTAAGAGATGGTTCTTTTATGTTAGGTACTATTGCTGACGGACTTGTACATATTACGAAAGAAGGTGAAATAGACTATCAAATTACACAAAAACGCGGGCTTAGTAATAATACTGTTTTGTCACTTTTTGAAGATAAAGCACGAAATGTTTGGACAGGTTTAGATAATGGAATTGATTGTGTGAATGTTCAATCTGCTATAAAAACGCTATTTGATTATGAAGGAATTATAGGTACTGTTTATACCTCTCAGGTTTTTAAAGACTATTTATATATTGGAACAAATCAGGGACTTTTTTATAGAAAAATAGATGATCAGAATACAAATTTTACCTTTATAAAAGGTACCGAAGGGCAGGTATGGAGTTTATATAATGACAATGACGAGACTTTACTTTGCGGACACCATCTAGGAACTTTTAGTATAAATGAAAATAAGGCAGAACAAATAAGTACCATTTTAGGTACCTGGGACATAAAAAAAATACCTGCTAGCGAACAATTGTTTTTACAAGGCAATTATAATGGCTTATACATTTTACAGAATATAAATGGCTTATGGAGTATTAGAAATAAAATAGAAGGATTTAAAAATTCTTCAAGATATTTCGTGCTTAATTCAGCGAATGAAATTTTTGTAAATCACGAGTATAAAGGAGTTTATAAACTAAAGCTAAATAACAATTTCACAAAAGTTTTAGACATAAGCATGGAGCAGAATTTAGCAGTCGGGAAAAATTCGGCACTAATTGCGTACAAAGAAGAGATAATTTATGCTTCTGAAAATGGAATTTTTGAGTACGACCCAACACATAAAGTATTTAAAAAAGATAGTACATTAAGTACGTTATTTACTTCAGATAATTACTTATCGGGTAAACTAATAGTAGATAAAACAGATAAATTATGGGCATTTACAAAAGATAATTTAGTCTATATTACAAAAGACGCCATAACAAATGATCCAAAAACAAATATCCTGTCGATCCCTTCTTATTTAAGAAAAGGACCTTTAGGATATGAAAATATGAGCTTAATAAGTGGTGATAAATACCTTTTCGGCACTGCAAACGGATACATTACTATAGATCTTTCTAAAATTAATTACACGAATGAGCATTATATTTATTTAAACACCATTGTTCTTAAAGATTTTAACGATACCTCTAAAAAGATTAATTTAAAAATTCCAGGAAAATTTGAGGACCAACAAAGTATTTTAAACTTCGAATATGCTGTGCCAGAGTACGATAAATTTTTAGAAGTTAAATACCATTATAAGCTTAAGGGCTTAGCAAATAAATGGAGTAAATGGTCTAACGAATCTCAAGTAAGTTTTGAAAACCTTTCTTTCGGTGCTTATACTTTTGAAGTAAGAGCTAAAATTGGTAATCAAATATCAAAAAACACAGCAAGCTATAGTTTTATCATTAATAGACCTTGGTATTTGAATAATTTTGCACTTGTTTTTTATGTTACTGCATTGGGTTTTATAGGTTTTATTACTCATAAGGCATATAAAAGATATTATCGCAAGCAATTAAAGCATGAACAATTAGAAAATGAGCAAACCATCATGCAAATAAAAAATGAAAAATTAAATCAAGATATAGAAAGCAAAAATAGAGAGTTAGCCATCTCAACTATGAGCATCATAAAAAAGAACGAGGTTCTGAACAGTATTAAAAAGGAATTAAAACGAAATAATAAATCAAGCGAAAGTCAGTCAGCAATCGCCTTGATTGATAAAAATTTAAATAACACCAAAGATTGGCAATTTTTTGAAAAGGCATTTAATAATGCAGATAAAGATTTTTTGGAAAAAATAAAACAGGCACATCCAGATCTTACAGCCAATGATTTACGTTTTTGTGCTTATTTACGTTTAAACTTATCATCAAAAGAAATAGCACCTTTACTAAACATCTCTACAAAAAGCGTAGAAACAAAACGCTATCGTTTAAGAAAACGTTTGAATCTTGAGCATGACGATGGTTTGGTAGAATACATCTTAAAATTCTAATACCACTACATTAAGAATTTTTACCACGACAAAACCCCTACAAACAAAAAAATATTCCACTTCTTATAAATTTTAACAAAGCTGCCAACAGTATTATTTTGTTAGTAAACACGGGGCATTGGAGTATTTTGTTGTTAATTTTATCTTAAACGTTTTTCGATGTTCGTTTTTTGTCGAGGTCTAAATTATCAAATTAGTAATTTTTTGAACTTAAATTTACAAAAACATAATATTAATGATGATATCGAACAGATTCGTTATTCTATTATTGTACTCAACTTATAATTTTAACAAAAACTAACTTTCATGAAATTAAAATTATTTAAACAAAAACTAAATCTTTTGTATTTACTCTTATTTGTATTCAGCTCAAGTATGGTAAATGCACAAACGATTAATCAAGTATCAGGCGTTGTACTTTCGTCTAGTGATAATGCACCATTACCTGGAGCATCTGTTTTAGAAAAAGGAACCACCAATGGTACTTCAACAGATTTTGATGGTAATTTCAATATTAGTTTAACCAAGCCGAATGCAGTTTTGGTAATTTCGTATATTGGATATTTAAAGCAAGAAGTGACAGCTTCAACTGCCACATTAAGAATTACTTTACAAGAAGACGCAAGCTCTTTAGATGAAATTGTGGTAGTAGGGTATGGTACGCAAAGAAAGAGTGATATTCAAAATGCTGTTGCCACTACTGATTTAGAAAAAGCAGTGTTAACACCAACATCTGATGTAACAGAAATGTTAAGAGGTAGAATTGCTGGTTTACAAGTACAAGTAGGCGGAGGAACTTTAAGACCAGGTGGAAACTCTGAAATTATTTTTAGAGGTCGTGGTTCTATTGAAGGGAATACAAGTGCTATTTATGTTGTAGATGGTATTATTAGAGACGGTGGTATTGAAGATATTAATGCAGATGATATTACCTCAATAGAAGTATTAAAAGATGCCTCGGCTCAAGCCATTTATGGATCAAGAGGTGCAAATGGAGTTATTTTAATTACCACAAGAAGAGGAACAAGTGGTAAAATACAAGTTAATTACCATGGCTTTGTAACCTCAAAGACGGTAGAGCGTAATTTTGATGTATATAGTGGGCAAGAATTTGCACAATTGCGAAGAGAAGCTATACGTTCTAATAATGCAACAGATGAATTTCCAAATGAAATTGATGCCTTTTCATTAGTTGAAATCGATAATATTGCGAACAATCGCTTTGTAGATTGGGAAGAAGAATTGCTAAGGTCTGGTTTAATTAATAGTCAAACTATTAGTATTTCTGGTGGTAATGAGATGACGAGAGTGTATTCTAGTATAAACTATTTTAAAGAAGATGGTATTATTCCAACTTCTAGTTACAGTAGAACAAACCTACGTTTAAATGTAGATCAAAAAATCAACGATAAGTTTTCTGTTGCTTTTGATTTGAACTTATTGACCGATAATATTGCAAGAGCAGCTAATGTAAATGTAATTACTACTTCTCCTTTAGGGAGTGCTTTTGATGCCGATGGTAATATAACCCAATTCCCGAGTGGTGAAGAACTAACTGCTACAAATCCATTATGGAACTTAAGAGAACAAACGAATGATGAAATTGGTAATGACTTTGTTATTAACATATCACCAATGTATAAAATCACCGACAACTTAACCTATCAATTAAAAGCCAACCTTACACGTAAAAACTCGGAAAGAGGTCAATACCAATCTTCTTTAAGTTCTCCAGGGCTTACCGAAAGAGGTGTTGCAAGAATCGATAATAGAGCAACAAGATCTTATCTACTTGAAAATATCTTAACGTATGACAAAGCATTTAATGAAGATCACAACTTCAATTTAACTTTAGTACAATCTACTCAAGAAGATAGGTTTAATGGTACGTTAACACAAGGTGAAGGGTTCCCGAACGAAGATTTAGGATATAACGGTATTGGTAATGCAATAGGCAATGTTACAGTAAATCGTACAGAAAACCCACTGAATTTAACCTCTTATATGGCAAGAGCGCGATATGGTCTTTTTGATAAGTATTTATTTTCAGCAACTTACAGAGCTGATGCAGCTTCAACAAATGCTGAAAATAACAAATGGGCGCATAGTACAGCAGGTTCATTTGCTTGGAAAATACATAACGAAAATTTTATAAGGGAAATAGATGCCATCCAAGAGTTAAAATTCAGGGCAAGTTATGGTACCCTAGTGAATTTTCCGTCTAGTCCATTTAGATCTTTATTTACAGCAGAAGATCAGCCTTATATTTTTAACGGACAAACTTTTGCAGGTTTCTCACCAACAGGAGTATTGCCTAATAGAAATTTAAAATACGAAAGAGTAACTACCTTAAACCTTGGTTTAGATTTTTCATTATTTAATAGATTTTTGACAGGATCTTTTGAATATTATGACGCCAGAACAACAGATTTATTGTTGCAAAGAGGTGTTCCGTCTATTACAGGGTACAACCGAACCTATTTTAATGCAGGGGAGTTACAAAATACAGGGGTTGAATTAAGCTTAACGGCTAATTTAATTAATACAGAAAACTTTAGATGGTCTGTTTCCACAAACTGGTCTAACAACAGAAATAATTTAGTAGATTTATATACTGATGGTAATGGAGATGCTATTTTAGAAGATGATGCTTTTGATTATTTTGTAGGACAACCAGTGGGTGTTATTCGCCAATACGCTTTTGATGGTATTTGGCAAGTTGGTGATGACTTCGCAAACGCTCCACAAGCAAACCCTGAATCTACAATTGTTCAGACAGACTTAAGACCAGGAGATATCAGAATTAAAGATACTAATGGTGTAGATGCCAATGGAAATGTAACTGGCATTCCTGATGGCAGAATTACTCCTGAAGATCGTGTGTATACAGACCCTAACCCAGACTGGTTTGGTTCATTATCTACAACACTAAACTATAAAGGTTTTGATTTATTTGTTGATTTTTATGCTGTAGAAGGCGCTACCAGAGTAAATCCATTTTTATCAGATTTTAACAACGGCGGTACTTTATCAGGTAAATTAAATGGTGTAAAAGTACCTTACTATACTCCTGAAAACCCATCAACAACGTTTCCAAGACCTAGTTTTGATACTGCTCCGCAATATTTAAACTCTTTAGCGGTAAAAGATGCTTCATATATTCGTTTAAGAACCATTAGCTTAGGGTATAGCTTACAAGGAACAACTTTATCGAAATTAAATTTAGATTCAGTTCGTTTCTATATGACTGCAACTAACGTATTCACAAGAACAGATTTTATTGGCTATAGCCCTGAAGTAAATATTAGAAATACTTTTTCAACTGCCGATACAGGTTATCCTGATGCTAGAGCATTAACTTTTGGACTAAAAGTTGGTTTATAATTTTAAAGAACAAATAAAAAAGCAACAAATGAAAACAACATATATTTATAAAAAAGCAATCCATAGCCTATTTTTGGTTTTGGCTATTTTCTTCACAGTTTCGTGCGAAGATTTTTTAGAGGAACAACCCACAACTTTAATTGATGCGGATTATGTATACACTACAGAAGAAGGCTTAAAGTCCGGCGTTGTAAGTTTATACAAATTCTATAGAGATCGTTACGATCAAGGTACAGAAGATTATATGGGAGGTGTTGTTTTGCCTTCAAGAAGCGATTTAGCTTTTTCCAGATCAGGGTATACAGGATTAATGGGAAGATATGAAAGAGGAGTTTCTCCTGTTGATTTAGGTTCTCAATTTGTTTCGTCTTTATTTTGGAAACGTTTTTATACCATTGCAAACAAAGCTACAGATATTATTAATGCCGCAGAGCAATTAGAGGATTTAGAGCCAGAAAGTAGAGATAAAATTATTGGTGAGGCTAAATTTTTTAGAGCATTATCGTATTTTTTCTTGTATAGAATGTACAATAATATTTATGTTTCTACAAAAACAGTTACCGTTGAAACAGCATTTGATGTGATACAAGATAAATCATCAGAAGAAGAAATTTTTGCTTTATTAAATAGTGATTTAGCTTTTGCTATTGAACATTTAGATTGGAATGTAACTTTTGGTCGCGTATCAAAAGGTACCGCCAAACATATTAAAGCAAAAGTAGCTTTATGGGAAGGAAATTGGACAGAAGCTCGAAACCAAGCAGTTTCTGTAATAGAAGATCCAAATAGTCCTCACAGTTTAGTATCAAATACAGCAGATGTTTTTAAAGGTGATAGAAACCATTCCGAACAATTGTTTGTAATACAATCTCAAGATAATTTATTAGGTGGCGGTGGCGTAACTATGATTAATGCTAATTTTGTGACTCAGTACTTTCAAATTCCTGGCATTAATTCAGAAGTATCGCAAGGTGGTCGAGGTTTTTCTAGAGTGTTACCTAATTTATATTTACAAGGCTTATTAGCGGCAGATCCGAATGATACTAGAGATGATAATACCTATTTTAGACGATACTACTTTTATAATGATGTAACTGGAATTCCTGCTGGTAAACAGGTTGGTGATACTATTGATATTTATAGCCCAATTACAGATCTTGCCAGCCCAAGTAGAACCTATACTACTTTTTACCAAAGATTGCATCCATCAACATTAAAATATACACAAGATGATGATGATCCAAACTCTTATTTGCAAAGAAGCAATATCATGGTATACCGTTTAGCAGAAACGTATTTATTAGCTGCTGAAGCCATTCTAAGATCAGGAAGCGGAGACCCATTGCCTTATATTAATGCGGTTAGAACAAGAGCTAATGCAGCTCCTTTAACAAGTGTAACTTTACAAGATATTCTAGATGAAAATGCAAGAGAATTAGCCTTTGAAGGAGAGCGTTGGTTTACTTTAAAAAGATTTGGGGCTGAAACATTAAATTTTCAAATGAGAAATTATGCAGGTGATGGAGCATTCTTTCCAAATAATTTTGGAGGTAGTAGAGACCCAAGAGTAAACTGGCAAGATTTCTTTATCAATTGGCCAATTTTTCAAGAAGATTTAGATTTGTTTGGACCTACATATCCTCAAAATATAGGTTATAATTAATAATAAAGTTTAAAGTTGAGTTGAGTTTTTTTATTTAATTTCTAAGGGCAATTCTATTGCCCTTAGTTTTTTAGTGAAACTCAATTTTGAAAAATAGCGAAGCTATGAATTCAAAATTGTTAGTTGAACTAATCCCGCTTTTTAGCGGGATCTGTTGATACATAATTATTAGTTTTTTTGACAGTAAACAGTACTAATTTCAAAACGTTTATCCTATAAAATATGCGTTATCTATTTTTAATTTGCTTAATCGTAAGCCTTAATTCCTGCAAATCGGTTTCCGAACCCATAAATTTTGCTGACAATCCGGTCATAGCACACAGAGGCGCTTGGAAAGCAAAAAATCTTCCTGAAAATTCTATCGAAGCATTAAAACAAGCAATAGCATTAGGCTGTACAGGCTCGGAGTTTGATGTTCGCATGACGGCGGATTCTATTTTAATTGTTACCCATGATGCTGATTATGCAGGCGTGCTAATTGAAGAGAATACTTATGCTACTTTAGCGAAACATAAATTAGAAAACGGTGAAATATTACCTACGCTAAGAGACTTCATTCTCGCAGGAATGGAGAACAATTCTAGCACGGGTTTAG
>JANQTG010000095.1 GCA_030731855.1 Cellulophaga sp.
TTTTGTAGAATTCGTGCATATCGTAATTATACAGCGCATATTCTGCAAAAGCATGTGCATCTCCTAACCAGCCACATTTTTCGCGATGCGGGCAATCTTCTGGAATCCCATGAAGATTATCTTCAATGGTACATTTACTAATATCATGCATTTTATTAAATAAAGGATCCGACGACTCAAAGCTGCCCGTTTTTTGAATATCCGTAGCCACGAGAACTGCCTTAATCATTTGGGCATCTGGTTTGGTAGATACCCCTTTTACTTTAGCATATCTAAACCCATGGTAGCTAAACTTCGGTTCCCAAGATTCTACTTCGCTTCCCTTACAGATATATTCATAGATTTGCGGCATGCCATTAGCCCCTCCGCCGGTTGCCCCTTGAAAAATATCTTTACCATTAGTTAATAAAGCTTCTGTAGTAGTTATTTCTATAAATTGCCCTTCTTTTTCTTGTACACTTAGTTTAACCCAACCCGCAATATTCTGTCCAAAATCTACAATCCATTCTCCATCGGCACCTTTAAATACCTTTTGAGGTGCTAGTTCTTTTAATTTTTTTATTGGGCGTATTTGTTGCGCACTAATTTTGTCTAGCTCTGGCGAAACTACTTTCGGATTGCCCCAGCTTTGATCGTTATAGCCTACGTTATCCCATCCATTAATTTCATACCGAGCATCGTAGGTATCACCGCCATAAATATTATTAAATACAATGGGTCCGGTACTTTCTTTCCAAGTTTCGTCGGTATAAAAGTCGGTAGTAGTGCCATCTGTAAATTCAATTTTCACTAGAAGTTTAACCGTGGGTGGCCCATAGGATAAATCCCTTTCCGATTCAGGGTCGTTTTTCCAAGAAATATTTTGACCATAAAATCCATTCCCCATGATAATTCCGAAAGCATTTCCTCCTAATTTCAGTTGCTTAGAAATATCATAATTTACATAATATGCCTGCTTTTCGTAGTTAGACGGCGCAGGATCTAAGACTTGATCGCCCACTTTTTCTCCATTTAAGGATAATTCGTAATATCCTAATCCGGCAATGTAAGCATTGGCACTTTTTACCTCTTTATTAAAAGAAGTTTCTTTTCTAAAATAGCCCGCTGCAAAACCCTCAACTGGGATAGATTTTTCCATCTTGCCCGTTTTATAATCTCTAAAACGATATGGCGATGTTCTGGTGTCTTCGTTTAAACTAATCCATTTTGATGCTCCCCAATTACCATCCATTAAGCCCATTTTAAATTCTTGGACCTGACTCCAATCGGATTCATTTTTATTTGAATCCCAAATTTTTACTTTCCAAAAATAGGTTTGCATCGCTTTTAATGCTGAACCATTATAAGAAACAAAAGTGGACTTATCACTCGTTACTTTTTCTGAATTCCAAATATCGGCCTCATTTTCTTCTAGATTATCTGGAGTTGATGCTACTAAAAGTTGATAAGCCGATTGAGATTGATTAAAATCTTCTACATTTAAAGTCCAAGAAAAAAGCGGTTGCTCCGTTTCTATTGCAGTTGGGTTTTTTTGATAATTTAATACCAATTTATCAAAGGTAACATTGGCTTTTTCCTGATTTTGAGCGCAAGATGCTAATAATATTAAAAAGAATGCCAAAAATAATGGCTTGCTAGGGTATTTACTCATTTGTTTGTTATTATTTTATTTGGATATAGTTTTTGAAAATTTTAAACTTACCGGTCCCAGTAGTCCGGATGGCATTAAAGCATCATCTTTTTTGTAAAATGGCGCTGTAGTAAATGTTGTTCGCTCACCAGCTGGTCTAGGTTCATTAATGGTGTACCATGCGGGCATAGTTAAGTCGGTTGCCCTATGCGGTCCTAATTTGTACCCATCATCATTGGCTGGGTAACGTTCATCACCAATCAAACGGTTGCTCCACTGGTTGGTTAGTTCAATTTCTAAAGTATTATTTCCTTCTTTAACAACATCAGTAATATCTACTTGAAAAGGTGGCATCCAAGAAACAGCTACTTTTTTACCGTTTATTTTCACCTCAGCAACAATATATACTTCACCCAAATCTAGACTAATATTTGTACCTTCCTTCATTTGCCCTTTTTCAAGACTAAATGATTTGGTATAGGTTGCCGTTCCACTGTAATAATTGATAGCATCTTTTGGATGTGTACTCCAATCTATTAAAGAATCAAATTTTACTGTACCGTCGTAGCCTTGCTCTTTTTTGAATGAAACGTCCCAATTTTTAGAAATATCAGCAGACTTAGGGATATCTGTAATAGTAACTTCCCAATTTTTTCCAGAAGACAACGGAAAAGAATACGTGCCGTTTGATGGTATAGAAGCGGTTAAATTATTATCATTTGTTAGGCTAATAGCTACGCCTTTTTGAGGTGTTCTAATGGTGGGTACATTAGTGGCGTCTTCCCGAAAAACTACAAAAATAGCTTCTCCAGCGTTTAAAGTGATGTTTGTTGTTGTTGCAGTAGTATTGGTTGTAAACTGACCTTGTTTCGTAATTTTACCTGTCATAGGATTCCATAATTCTGGAATTTTATGGGCAACCCGAAACTGTACTTCAAAGGTTTTTGTATTTACTGTATCTGCATTGTAAAAGAAATAAATATCTTCTTCTTTTGTTTTACGATGTGCATAATCGACGGCATCGCCATTTAAAATTGACAAATCAGGAACTGTTTTGGTGGCTGCAATTACAGCTTCCCAGTCAGAAATTGGACTTATAAATAGGGCTAATTCTTCCGAAAGTGTTTTAAACAGATTTTTGTTCTCTTCAGATGGATTGTAGCCTGACAAAAAAGTAGGCTTTTCTCCAAAAACGGGAACTCCGCTTTTCGCAATTTCAAGAATTCGTTTTAAGGTAGCTAGCGAAAGTGTTTTACTATTTTTTAACACTAAAGCTTTGTACGATGTGCCTTCTGGAAGTACTAACTGTTGACCCTCTACTTTAAGTCTATTTTGAAGCACATCGGTATTTACATTATCAAAATTGATGGTTTTCGGTACCATAGGTTTAAAATCTGTTCTGTAATAAGATGCATTTGGTGCGCCTTCTCCTATATATACCAATACATCAGAAACTGGAACGCCTTGTCGTAATAAGTGAGAGCCTCTGGCGATGTATTTAAACCAATCGGCTCCTGCATTTTTCCACCACGTTTGAGTTCTATCAAAATGAAAGCCCCAACGGTTCATAGTCATACCTGGTGCTACATTTGGGTTGGCTTGGTGAGCAAACCTATGAAACATAAATTCATTGATGCCATACGTCCACGCTAAATCGCCCGAAGTTTTTGCCATCGCTGGGTGTCCTTTCCAATTGATGGTTGGGTTTGAGGTAAATGATTCTGCGGATATTACGGGTTTGCCATAAATATGTGCGGAAGAAACCGCGGAAGCCGTTTGCGTGATAGGTCGATTCATCCAAAATTCGCCCATAGGCAAATCTGTTTTTCCGCCAATATCTAAATCGTTTAAAGGCCCAAAACCGTAGGGTTCTATATAACTTTTAATGCCATTTTCATTACAAAGCTCGGTGAAATAAGCAAAGTAATTTTCGGTCATTAAATCAGAAATTACTTTTCTGTAATCCGACAAAACAGCTTCTGAAGCTTCTGGACTTTCTATAAAACGACCTGCCACTAAAGGAAGAAAATTGATAAAATCATAGCCTTTCTCCGTGCTAAAAATAGTATTAAAATCATTGGTCCAGTTTTGTCCGCCCATTTCGTAGCTATCAATCTCAATATATTGTAATGCATTGGGTGCAACAGGTTTGGTATTGTCTATCACTTTTTGAACAAAACCATCAAAGAAATTTTTAAAGGCTTTTCTGTTTAATTTATCGACCTCTAATCCTCTACCAGCATCAGAAGCAGGGTTGTTAAACGCACCTGTTGACGTATAGCCAAAACGAAAAATCGTCCATTTTCCATCAGGGAGTTCGGTCTGTAATTTGCCGTTTTCGTCCATAGCATCAGATAGATTTACTATTTTCGACTTATCCAAAATCATGGCTGCTTTTGGTGTACCGATAGGATCTAATTGATGATCTTCAGTTCTGCCAATAGCAGTTCTACCTAAGGGGTTATTTATAAAATAATTTGATGTTAATTGTACTTCTTTTAAAATAGTTGTTTGATTGAATTTTAGTCTGAAATATTTTGAAGTAACGGGCTCAAAATGATCGTTAATGCCCCATTCTCCTTTTCCAGTTCTTATCTTAAATAACTCCCGTACATCTTCAAAAGTTTTACCATCTGTGGATGTTTGCAAAATAGCGGTTGAATTCCGATCATTAAAAATTATTTTAGCGGATTGTAAACTTTTAGGTTGATTATATGAGAACTGAATCCAAGCCTCTTGTTTCTCTTTTTTTGATAAGATTGATTCGTTATCAATTTTTCCATCAGAAATAATACTTAGATCTAAGGACTTATCCGATGCTGTAATGTTTGGTTTATTTTCAAAGTCATTTATTTCTGAAGCTAATGAAGGATAAGCGATTGCGGCAATATCTTTATACAAACCTTCTCTTTTGCTAGGTTCTGCTAACTGTAAATTAATCGCTCCTCCGTTGCTTATTGTTTCGCTCCAAACAACCATTTTCATAGATTCCTCGGGAGTTACCCAAGGACCTCCGCTAGATGACCAACCGTCGCAGTTATGAACTCCAAAAGACAAACCTAAACGCTCTGCTTCTTTAGCGGTATGGGTAATTAATTCATGATGCTTTTCTGAATTATAAATGATGGGACCATTGGGGATACCCTGTGTAACATTAAAAAGTAAAAAACCGCCAATACCTACCTCAGCCATAGACTCTA
>JANQTG010000096.1:0-12118 GCA_030731855.1 Cellulophaga sp.
GCTGGATTCAAAATCCAGTTCTTCGGAGTGTGGGTTCGATTCCCACCTTGAGTACTAAAAACCTTTGTTAATCAACTGATTAACAAAGGTTTTTTTATTTCTAGTATCAATAATTGGCAAATTATAGTCGTTTTATGGGATTCATTTATTTTTAAATTATCTTAGTAGCATGATTGTACAGTCAGAATTACACAACGCTACTTTATTCCAAAATCTAGAATTACTCGCGAGTCAAGTGGTAGAAGGTTTTATTAGTGGTATTCATAAAAGTCCGTTTCACGGCTTTTCAGCGGAATTTGCGGAGCATAAAATTTATAATAATGGCGAAAGCACCAAGCATATCGATTGGAAATTATTTGCTAAAACCGATAAGTTATACACCAAACGTTACGAAGAAGAAACCAATTTAAGGTGCCATATAATTCTAGATAATTCAACATCTATGTATTATCCTGAACTAAAAAACCTAGATATTAACAACCTTAATAAAATAGGTTTCGGAGTTTTGGCTATCGCTGCTTTAATGCATATTCTAAAAAAACAAAGGGATGCTGTAGGCTTAAGTATTTATGCTGATAAAGATACTTTTTATGCTACGGAGAAGGGTAGTGAGCGCCACCATCAAATGTTATTGGCGCAACTTAATGAGGTTTGTAATGTTACCAAACTGCAATCAGAAACAAAAACCTACACCTATTTACATTTAATTGCAGAGAAATTAAAACGCAGAAGCTTAGTATTTTTATTTACTGATATGTTCCAGACAGAAACAGATGACGAACAGTTATTTGAAGCGCTTAGACATTTAAAGTATAATAAACATGAAGTGGTGCTGTTTCATTTACTCGATTACAAGAAAGAAGTTGATTTTGATTTTGAAAATACCCCAAAGCGTTTTGTAGATGTTGAAACAGGAGCGTCGATAGATTTATATGCCGATACTATTCAAAAAGCCTATCAACAAAGCATAAAAAGCTACATGCAACAATTAAAATTAAAATGCGCTCAATACAGAATTAAATATATACCTGTTGATGTTGCAGGAGATTTTTCGACCATTTTTAATACGTATATGACCGAGAGGCAAAATTTTCTTTAAAGATGAAGCCTACTTTGTCAGATGTAAATGCTTTACCCCAAGTACAAGATAGCTTAGATCGATTAAAAAAAATAACCAAATATGGCTATGCTTTTGGCCATCAAGACACAACGTCTTACGGAATAGGGTGGAAGAACAATACCATCGACTACCGAAGCGATATTAATAATGTTGTAGGAGATTTTCCGGCCGTTTACGGATTTGATATTGGCGGGATAGAACATGGCAATGCGAATAATTTAGATGATATACCTTTTGATGACATGGTGGTTTTAATTCAAAAAGCACATTCAAAAGGCGGTATTATTACCATAAGTTGGCATGCCGATAACCCCGTTTCTAAAAAAAATAGTTGGGATACTACATTGGCAGTAAAATATATACTTAGAGGCGGATCCCATCATCAACTTTTTTTAGTTTGGCTATCAAGGATCGCTGAATTTATGAAGCGTTTACGCGATGAAAATAATACTCTAATACCTCTTGCTTTTAGACCTTTTCACGAAATGAACGGTGCTTGGTTTTGGTGGGGAAATCCGAACGCCACGCCAGAAGAATACCAACAATTATGGAAGCAAACCCAGAGTTTGTTAAGTTCAGAATTTAAGGTACATAATGTGTACTATGTATATGCTCCGAATTTAGTAGCGAATTCCGAAGCATACCTGTTAAATTATCCAGGAGACGTTTATGTAGATTTTTTAGGGATAGATTTGTATCAGCATGGGTCTTCGGAAGAATTTAGGCAACAACTCCAAATAAATATGGAGGTTTTGAGCACAATTGCAATAGCTAAAAACAAACCTTTTGCCATCACTGAAATAGGTTTAGAAAATGTGACGATTTCTGATTGGTGGACGACTATTTTAGATAAAACTATTAAAAATTCGGGAATTTCTTGGGTACTGCTATGGAGAAACCATAGTGAAGATCATTTTTTTGCGCCGTTTTTAACGCACAAGAGTACAAGCGACTTTAAGGTTTTTAAGGATAAATCGCATGTTTTATTTTTGAATGACATCAATGCGATTTAGGATTGATTTTGCAAGTAATTGATTATTAGTGGCAAAGTAACATTATAAAATTATTTTCATATAAAAAGATTATTTTTAAGCAAAATTGTTTGTGTAATTAAATAAGCGATGTATATTTGCAACCGCTAAAAGCTACGGTTCGGTAGTTCAGTTGGTTAGAATACCTGCCTGTCACGCAGGGGGTCGCGGGTTCGAGTCCCGTCCGGACCGCAAAAGCTCTCAAGAAATTGAGGGCTTTTTTGGTTTTATGTAGTTTGGCTAAATTAGGAATGATGACAAAAACTATATTTAGATAAAATATGAAGATACCTTATATGAGCACTACTTTTAATATATAGAAATTATCTACTTTTCAATAAACTTACCAAGTTTATTAATATAGATGCTACAATTCTTTTATTTTTTACAACATTACCGATAGAAGCCTATTTAGGAGATTCCTTAAATTTGTAAAAAACAACGACATGAAGAAACTTTTTTTATCAATGTTAGCTTTTACGTTATTTCTAGCGTCATGCGCTTCGGAATCTGTTACCGTTACCAGAATTTCAGACGAAGATGAAAACGAACAAGAAGTATTTGAGGGTCCTGCTAGTCAATTTGATGATGGCGTTATGCGTAATCTTAATGGTTTTCAGATCGCAGCAGAAATGAAAACAGGGTGGAATTTAGGAAATAGTTTGGATGCCGAAGGGCCTGATGAAACTTTTTGGGGAAATCCTGCAACAACTAAAGCAATGATTGATGCCGTTGCTAATCGTGGATTTACGACGATTAGAATACCAGTAACTTGGCGTTTTCATCAAGGGCCGGCACCAGACTATATAGTAGAAAAGGAATGGTTCGACAGAATTGAAGAGGTCTTAAATTATGTTAGAGCTAATAAAATGTATGCCATAATCAATGTACATCATGACGATACGTGGATTGTGCCTACCTACCAAAGAGAAGCTGAAACTAAAGTTAGGTTAGGGAAATTATGGACTCAAATAGCGAATAGATTTAAAAAGTATAGCGATTATGTGATATTCGAAACCTTAAATGAGCCTAGACATGAAAATACACCTCAAGAATGGACGGGCGGAACTGCTGAAGGAAGAGACGTCGTAAATACTTACCATAAGGTTAGTTTAGATGCTATTAGAGCTACTGGCGGAAATAATAAACTAAGACATGTTATGATTGCTACTTATGCGGCTAGTACCCTGCCTATAGCTATGAATGCCTTAGTAATACCCAATAATGACGAAAAAACAATGATTTCGCTTCATTCCTATTTCCCCTTTCCTTTTACGCTTGAAGGTACCGATACTACTTGGGGTACTAATGAAGATAGAACTCAATTAGTGGCTGAAATGAATAGAATTAAAACCAAATTTACAGACAATGGTAAAGCTGTTGTACTAGGTGAATGGAGTTCAGGAAATCAAAACAATACGGAGGATCGTTTAGCGCATGCTAAATTCTATGCTGAAGCTGCTGCTGAAAGGGGTTTTGCTAGTATTTGGTGGGATAATGGAAATAGCGGGGTTTCTAACGATGGTCTTGCGATATTTAATAGACGCTCTTTAACTTGGCCTTTTGGTAACATTGCGGATGTTATTATAGCACCAAACAATTAATTCTTATGTTTTCACTGTTTGCGCGGTAAAGTATTTAATATTAAGTTTTAGCAGTTTAATTTTAAATTGATGATAAAATTGGTTTAATAGATGAACAAAATAGTAGTAAAGATCCATATTACAGCCTATGGATCTTTTTTTATTAACTCCACAACTTTATGACTTGATCCCAAATTTCTTATCGAAAAAAGGCCTAAAAAGTTCTCTTAGACTATCTTTTTTCAGCCTTTTACAACAAAAGTTGTCTTTCATTTAAAAAAACCATTTAATTTTAGCCTAAAGAAACCAAACCAACCAAAATGAAAAATATACTATTAGTTGCAACACTAGTATTTACGTTAACTACAAGCTATTCCCAAGAAGGCTTTAAAATTGGTGTTCAAGGCGGTATTCCCTTTAACGATTTTAATGATGAAGTAGGTGTGGTACTCGGAGCGAATGCTGGGTATATGTGGGCACTAAACGAAGTTATAGATTTAGGAATTATGGCGGGGTATACTTATGGTTTTCCAGAAAAATTTGGTACTGAAGATCCACTTACAGATTTGCCAAGTGTTCAATTTGTACCCTTAGCACTGTCGGCTCGTATTTGGCCCTCAAATTCTTTTTCTTTTGGAGTAGATGTAGGTCAGGCTTTAGGTTTAAATGAAGGGAACGAAGGTGGTTTATACTATCGTCCGCAAGTTGGTTTTTTAATGGGAGCCTTTACGGAGCTTAATATTTCGTACTCGGCAATAGTACTTGAAGAAAAGCAATTTAACACCTTAACTTTAGGCATCTTGTTTACGATTCCTTCAAAAAGATCGTTTTAATCTTTCTTATTTACCAAACCTTTAGTAAACTCGTTTAGCGTCTCTACTTTTTCTTCAAAATCGCCTTTAATAGTTTTTCGAAATTCGTTGAGGTTTTTTACTAGATCGTCTATATTATCAGGAATTACATCTTCAAAAAATTGACGGAGTCTTTTGGCGGTTGTTGGCGATTGCCCGTTCGTAGAAATAGCAACTTTTACATTGCCTTTGGTAACAATTCCACCCATATAAAAATCACAAAATGGCGGGTTATCAGCAACATTTACTAAAATGTTTTGAGCTCTACAATCATGATAAACTTGTTCATTTACAGGAATATTATCAGTAGTAGCAACAACCATGTGCTTATTTTTTAAAAAGCTTGGATCGTAATTGGCTGTGGTTGTTTTTATGTTAAATTTTTGAATTAAGGTCAAGGTTTCTTCTCTAAACATGGGCGATACCATTTCTACATTTGCATCAGGACTCGATTTTAAAAGAAAGCTTAATTTTTCTAATGCCACATTTCCACCACCAACAATTAAAATATTTAAGTTTGATGTTTTTAAAAATATAGGGTAAAGATTATTACGTTCCATATGCACTGTTTTTAGATTTGGTAAATTTTCCGATCTGTTACCGCAAAATTAAGGCTTATTTTTAAGACATTAAAAGATGAATTAATACGATGTTATATACAACCCCTAAAAATACTGATGAGTATATTGCTAATTTTTCCAGTGAAGTACAATTGGTTTTGCAGCTTTTAAGGCGAGCAATTAAAGAAGCAGTTCCAGATGCTATGGAGACAATCAGCTATAAAATGCCAGCCTTTAAATTTCACGGAATTTTAGTTTACTATGCAGCCTATAAAAAACATATTGGCTTTTATGCCTTACCAACAGCTCATACTAAATTTCAAAAAGAGCTTAGTAGTTATAAAATTGGAAAAGGTTCTGTTCAATTTCCTTTAGATAAACCTTTGCCTTTGGCTTTAATTAAAAAAATGGTCATCTTTAGAGCTGAAGAAAATTTTAGTAAATCATTGAAATAGTGTTATTTATGATGTTCATTAAAGGGAACATGACAATTGTCATATTTGGTTTGATACTTATCTATTAGGTTTGTACTAAATATAATTATAATGTGCAGTTTAGTTCAAAAATATAATGTTCCAGGACCTCGATATACTAGTTATCCCACAGTACCTTATTGGGATATAAACACTTTTTCTGGTAAAAAATGGGAGTCAACCTTAGTAAAAAGTTTTGATGAAACCAATGCCACAGAAGGAATAAGCCTATACATTCATTTACCATTTTGCGAGAGTATGTGCACGTTTTGTGGTTGCCATAAACGTATTACAAAAAGGCACGAAGTAGAATCGCCATATATTACTACTGTTTTAAAAGAATGGAGTTTGTACTGTAACTTATTAGGTGCTAGACCGCAGGTTAAAGAATTGCATTTAGGTGGCGGAACGCCCACGTTTTTCTCGCCTGAAAACTTACAAGGTTTAATTAATGGTATTTTTAAATCTGCTGATAAAGCCGATGGGTATGAATTTAGTTTCGAAGGACACCCGAATAATACGACCAAAGAACATTTACAAGCCTTGTTTGATGTAGGTTTCAGGCGCGTAAGCTACGGCGTTCAAGATTATAATGAAAAGGTGCAAAAAGCAATTCATAGAATTCAGCCTTTTGAAAACGTTGAAAAAGTTACTACATGGGCAAGAGAAATTGGCTATACTTCTGTTGGTCACGATATAATTTTTGGCTTGCCACACCAAACCCTTGAAGATGTTGAGAATACCATTTTAAAAACAAAAAGTTTAATGCCCGATCGTTTGGCTTTTTATAGTTACGCACATGTTCCTTGGCTTAGTGGTAATGGGCAAAGAGGTTATAAAGATGCCGATTTACCTTCAGGAGAAGAAAAGCGCAAGCAATATGAACACGGTAAACAATTACTGGCAGATGTTGGTTACGAAGAAATTGGCATGGATCATTTTGCGCTACCGACGGATAGTTTGTCAAAAGCATTACATTCTGGGAGTTTACACCGTAATTTTATGGGGTATACCGCATCAAAAACCCAAGTAATGGTAGGTTTAGGAGCGTCAAGTATTAGCGATAGTTGGTACAGTTTTGCTCAAAATGTAAAAAGTTTAGAAGAATATCAGCATTTGGTAGAGAGTGCTATTATCCCCATTTATAGAGGTCATATTTTAACGGATGAAGATAGTATTATCCGTAAGCATATTTTAAATTTAATGTGTCAGTTTAGAACAATTTTAAACCCAAATGACACGATTTTAAAGACGGATTTAATAGGTGCAAAACTCGAAGAAATGGAGTCTGATGGTTTATTAAAACTTAGTTCAAATACCATTGAAGTAACCGAAAAAGGTCGCCCTTTTGTTCGCAATATTTGTATGGCTTTCGACATGCATTTGTATCGAAAAGAGCCTGAAACTAGGTTGTTTTCTATGACGGTTTAAATAATTGAAAGTTGAAAATGAATAATTAAAAATAGATTGCTGCGATGCGCTCGCAATGGAAAAAAGAGAAGTAGGTAATTAATAGTTAAAAATAAATAATTAAAAATGGATTATCAAGAATGGGCAAACTGCCTTCGTTGATGGTCGCTAGAAAAATAGAAAGGTTTAAGATGTGAACGAAAAATTATTAGCTTTTTAACTCTTTTGATTTTTATCTTTAGTTTGCGTGCTAGGCTTGCTATTTTGAACCTAATTTTAATAATAACCTAAAAACAAAACTTATGAAAAATATAATTGTTCCAGTAGATTTTTCGATTCAGTCAGAAAATGCTTTAAAAGTAGCAGCTTCACTCGCAAAAAAATACAATGCAACCATTTTTGCGCTGCACATGTTAGAGCTCAATGATGCCTACATAACATCTGCACAAGCTGCGCACCCAGAACAGACGGTGTTTTTGCTTAAAATGGCAGAAAAACGTTTTGCTGAGTTTTTGAAGAAACCCTTTTTAAAAGAGGTAAGCGTTCAGCCAGTGATTAAGCATTTTAAAGTGTTTAGTGAGGTAAATGAAGTTGCAGAAGCCAATAATGCAGACCTTATCATAATGGGTTCGCATGGTACAGACGGACTTATGGAAATTTTTGTTGGGTCTAACACAGAAAAAGTGGTTCGTAATGCAGATGTGCCTGTTTTAGTAATAAAACACGATATGGAAGCTTTTTCACCCTCAAAAATGCTTTTCGCCTGTGATTTAGCTGACGAAAATATTAATGCTTATCAACGTGCAAAATATATTGCTAACCTTTTAAATGTTTCCTTACACATTCTATACATCAATACGCCTGGAGACAACTTTTTAAGTACTCAAGATATTGATGATAAGATTATTAAATTCTCTAACGCCATAGGCGCCGAATTTATAGATGTGAAAGTTTATAACGATTATACGGTAGAAAAGGGAGTTTTAAATTATGCTGAAGATCATAATATTGATGTTATCGGTATCACCACACATGGTAGAAAAGGCTTAGCACATTTTTTCCGCGGAAGCATAGGGGAAGACATCGCAAATCATTCAACAATACCTGTGATTACGTTTAAAATTTAGTTGATATACTATTTTGGAGTAGAAGGGATGCTTATTTTGGTGTCCCTTTTTTTGTTCGTCTTTGATTGTAAAAGTTTACTGGGCACTGAAATTGCAAACTTGAAAGGCTGATCTAATTCATTATTATTTTGAATTAATAGTGTCCGATGGAAACTTCTGGATTTAATATGAAGTACTAGCATAATTAAGTCTCAGGAAGTTTTATTAAAAGTTACCTTGCTTTTGATACAAATAGGAAAAAACAGATATCTAATTATTTCGCTATTGGCTATCAATTAGTTAAAACCAAATATTAGTTCTATCCTCTAGCAGGTGAGCGGTCTTGTTTCTTTTCTCGGACAATACTAGTTTTTTACTTCGATCTATTTTGAAACATTTGCATGTACAACATAGAACTAATTTGTCTAGCTCTATTTTTAGCAATAAAAGCGTTATCGCCCACGAATAATTCATCTATCGTCTGAAACCATAAATTTAGCCACAAACCAAAATGTTCTGGAGTAGTGGTGTGGTTCAGTTTTTCGTCTACCTCGTTATGTACTTTTATGGGGTTGCCATAGTATTTTCTTTTCAAGAACAATTGTGTATCCCAGAAGTCGGTTAAAAGCTCTAAATGAGCTTCCCAATCAGTAATAATTCCATTAAAAATGGGTCCTAAAACAACATCTATACGTACTTTAGCGTAAAATGCACGAACAAGTTTGCTCACATCTTTTCTATGCTCTAAATCTTTTGTTTCCATTTTTTTATTTAATAGTATGAATAGGATGTAGAGTCTGCTGCTTACTGCTACTGAATACTTTCCGTGAAAATTTAAATTAACTAAAAGATTTTCTACAAAAGAGTAGGTACCTTTAATAGCACTCAGATTTACTCATGACATTCAATATTCGCCGTAACGACTTCCACAACAGGTGCTGGAGAAATATAAGGAATGCCCAGGCCTAAGCCTCGTAGAATAAATAAGGCGCCAATCACCACTACAAAAACAGGAATTAATTTTTGAATTTTTTGCTTTGCCGTATTTTTTAGTAAAGCGCTAAAATAAATAGCAGTAGTCATTAACGGAATAGTACCAGCGCCGAAAATCATCATGTATAAAGAACCTTGTAATGCATCGCCCATGGCAATTGCACCAAATAATGCCATATATACCAAACCGCAAGGTAAAAAGCCGTTTAAAAATCCGATAGTTAAAAAGGTATCAGGTGTTTTTTTCTGAAGCTCTTTTCCTAATCTGTTTTTAACCTTACCAATAATTTTATAAACTGGTTTAGAGAAATTGTATTTACTAAAGGTTTTATAAGGAATTAGCATTACTACAATCATTAATACGCCAATAGCGATAGATAATTTTTGTTGCATTCCAAAAACGAATAAACCTTTACCTAAAAGTCCAAATACTAAACCTAATATGCCATAGGCTAATAAACGGCCAAAATGATAAATAAATATTTGGATGAATTTTTTAACATTATTTGTTCTATCAACAGGTAACATAAAGGCAATAGGGCCACACATGCCTACACAGTGTAAACTGCCCATTAAACCTAATATGAGTGCAGATAGAATCATTATTTAATACGTAATACTTTTTTTCGAAAGAAATTCTTCATCTTTGTAATTCCAAGAAATTTTAATGTCCCAGCGACCATCTAACAAACGTTTGTCAGGTACGAGCAAATTTGAGTTGGATAAACTTATAGGAAAGTCAAAATCCAATTGTTTATTAGATGGTCTATAAAGGGACACCGTTCCTTTTACTTTTTCAAATTCCAAATTATCAGGAAATGTAACAAGTAATCCTTCTGGTGTTTTTTTTACAATTAAAGTGTTGTTGGTGTCTTTAGCATTATTTTGAGCGTCTAAATCTTTTTGAAAGGTGAGCTCTTGCTTATAATATTCTTCAGTCACTAAATCGTGGTTCGATTTATCGTCCATACTCATACGTATCACAAAAAATAAAATAAAACTTATAAATGCTGCTAACGCTAATACGATGCCTGTTCCCCAATTTATTTTCATACTTTTTATTTAATTTTTAATGTTTAAAGCCGAATGTCCAAAGTCGAAAGTTATTTTGGCTTCGACTCCGCTCAGCCGCCTGTTTAATCCATTTTTTCCATCAACCAACAGTCATCAACGAAATCACATTTTTAATTATCCATTTTCATTTTTTCAATTATTTCACCATCATTAGACAACTAATAACCATCAACTTATTTTGGCTTCGACTCGGCTCAGCCGCCAATTTTATTAATTTTACCATCAACGAACAACCATCAACGAAATCATATTTTCAATTTTCAATTATTCATTTTCAATTATTTATAGCTTCTTGGTGCTAAAAACACCGTTGTGGTGGTTTCGATTAACTTATCCTTACTATAAACTCCTATTTTCAATTTGTCTTTATCACTTTCTAAACCAGCGGCATTAATTTCTATAAATAAAGTGCCTTCGGATAATTGTTGCGAGGGTACATTAAAATCGCCTTCCCGAACCAATTTAATAGTCCCTTTATGTGATAATAAAGAGAAATGAATGTCTTTAACATCCGTAGATGTTTTGTTCACTAATTTAAAAGTGTACACATTGCTAATTATATTCCCTTCTTTGTGTTCGTACAATTGTCCTGGTAGTCTTAGGATATTAGCTTCTAGATCGTTACGCAAAAACAACATTCCGATTAAAATACCGGTTAAGATTACTAAAACAGCAGTATATCCTTTTAAACGAGGGCTGAATTTAAACTTTTCTTTCTTTACAATTTCATCTTCACTAGCATACCGAATTAAGCCTTTTGGAAGATTTACTTTTTCCATAATAGTGTCGCATTCGTCAATACAAGCAGTACAGTTAATACACTCTAATTGTGTGCCGTTCCTAATATCGATGCCTGTTGGGCAAACATTTACACACTGAAAACAATCAATACAATCCCCATTACCTAAGGCTTCACGATTTTCATCTTTACGCCATTTTTTTCTGCCATTTTCAGCTTCTCCACGTTTATAGTCATAGGCAACTACAATAGATTTATTGTCTAATAAAACACTTTGCATTCTGCCATACGGGCAAGCAATGATGCATACTTGTTCTCTAAACCACGCAAAAATAAAATAGAAAACAGCGGTAAATATTAAAAGTGAAACCATAGTGCTTAAATGCGCCATTGGACCTTCATATACATATTGTACTAAGCGATCGCTACCTATTAAGTAGGCTAAGAAAACGTTGGCTATTAAGAAAGAGATGATAAAAAAGATAAACCATTTCAAGACCCTTTTTCTAATTTTTTCAGCGTTCCACTCTTGTCGCTCTAATTTTATTTGTGCTCCTCTATCGCCATCAATCCAATATTCAATTCTACGGAATACCATTTCCATAAAAATGGTCTGTGGACACATCCATCCACAAAAAATACGACCAAAAGCTACGGTAAATAAGGCGATAAAAATAACCCCAATAATCATAGAGATTACAAACAAATGAAAATCTTGTGGCCAGAATGGAAATCCGAATATATTGAACCTACGCTCTAATACATTGAACATTAAAAACTGGTTTCCATTAATTTTTACGAATGGTGCCGCGAATAGAAAGGCTAATAAAAGGTAGCTTACATATTTGCGGTATTCATAAAGTTTACCACTAGGTTTTTTTGGAAATACCCAAGCCCTTTTTCCTTCTTCGTTTATGGTTCCAATGGTGTCTCTAAAATTATCTTGATCTTGTGACATTTTATGTTGTATTTATAGAACAGGCCTAAGCCAATTCAGATACTATTTTTATACTCGGAAGGATTGTTTTTTTTGAGTTTGTAAATCTGCCCTTTGTGAAGAGGGCAGTGTGGTTTTTACCTTTATTATTTTAGTTTAAAATTTCTGAAGTTAGTGTTGAATCTTTTTCCACTTCAAGAGTTTCAGTTCCCCCTTTGGGGGTTAGGGGGCTATTTGGATC
>JANQTG010000096.1:12218-18823 GCA_030731855.1 Cellulophaga sp.
AATAATTCTACCGAGTTAACATCGACTAAACCTTTAGCGGTTTTTTTATATTCATCAATCTCAGCTTGTGCAATAGCAACTTCTGTTAGGTATTCAGCATCTTGATTATAGTCGTTAAATACATGAAAACGTGCTAAATAAACTACAGCAAAAACTATAGAAGCATAAAATAAATATACCCACCATGGTGGTAATTTATTATCTAGCTCTTTAATACCATCGTAGTTATGATCTAAAATAATTTCATGTTCAACTTCGGCAGGTTTAGAACCCAACAATTTCTGATACATGTTTTTACCCCAAGTCCATTCAAAGCGAGTCGACTTATTTGCTAAGTAACGTTCTTTCGCTTCTTCCGAAAGCGTTTGAAACATTACATTTTCAATAGAACTAAGGATTAATTCTATCGCTATTAATAAGACCAAAACCATCAGCATAAAAAACTGAGTGATTGGGTATACTAAAATAGCAGGTTGTTTTCCCGAGTCTATAAAGAATTCCATCATTCCGAAAATGATAAAGAAAGCTACGGGTATTCTTATCCACCAAAGTGACGATGTGTTTTTCATAATTCTAAGTTTTGTTGGTTGTCTTTTTCCATAGGTAATTCACTGACTTCTTTAATATATTCTTTTGAGGCTGTAAAGACCCAGAAGAATAAAACCATGAAGAAGATAAAGAAGATTAATAACGATATAATTGGGTACGTGGCAACGCCATCTATAGTCTCCATATATCCTTTTACAAATTTGAACATGATTTTTTATTTTTAGTATCCTACAAGGTTTTTTAAACCTTGTAGGTGTGGTTTAAAAATTTTATTTGTCAGAAACTAATTCTCCAGTTTCTTTAATTTTAATATCAGTACCTAAGCGCTGTAAATAAGCAATTATAGATACTACTTCTCTATTACGCATTTCGATAAACTCTAGTCCGTTTTCGGCGGCATATTTTTTATCTGCTTCATAGCTAGTGGCAAAATCAGGATCCGTATAGAGGTTCTTTTCGATTTTAGTAGCCTGTGCATCCATGTGAGCATTAGCATTTTCTATTTCTTCATCAGAATAAGGTACCCCAAGAGAAACCATTGTTTTCATTTTAGCTTGAACATCAGAACGATCATGTTCGTTGCGAACCATCCAAGAATATGAAGGCATAATAGAACCGGCAGATGTACTTTGTGGATCGTACATATGGTTTAGGTGCCAGTTATCAGAATATTTACCACCAACTCGTAATAAATCTGGCCCAGTACGCTTACTTCCCCAAAGGAAAGGGTGATCATAAACAAATTCACCTGCTTTAGCGTATTCGCCGTACCGTTCTACCTCACTTCTAAACGGACGTACCATTTGTGAGTGACAACCCACACAACCCTCACGAATATATAAATCACGACCTTCTAACTCTAATGGGGTATAAGGTTTTACACTCGTAATGGTAGGAATGTTAGATTTAACTAATATCGTAGGAATAATTTGTACTGCACCGCCAATTAAAATGGCAACAGTAGCAAAAAGAGTTAATTGTACAGGCTTACGCTCTAACCAAGTATGGTATGTTTCGCCAGCAGTTCTCTTTTTAGAAACCTTTGTTAAAGCCGCAGCTTCTGCTAATTCGTCTTCTACTTTACTACCAGATTTAATGGTAAGTACTACGTTGTAAATCATTACACAGGCACCAAGAATATACATACTACCACCAATAGCACGCATCCAATACATGGGCATAATTTCGGCTACAGTTTCTAAGAAGTTACCATAAGCTAATGTACCATCTGGGTTAAACTCTTTCCACATAAGCGCTTGCGTAAAACCAGCAACATACATTGGTAAGGCATATAAAATAATACCTAGTGTACCAATCCAGAAGTGAAAGTTGGCTAAACCAACAGAGGCTAAACGAGTTTTAAACATTTTAGGTACCATCCAATAAATCATACCAAAGGCTAAGAATCCGTTCCAAGCTAATGCACCTACGTGTACGTGAGCAATAATCCAATCACTAAAGTGAGCAATAGCATTTACGTTTTTTAAAGATAACAAAGGCCCTTCAAAAGTAGCCATACCATAACCAGTAATGGCAACCACCATAAATTTCAAGGTAGGGTCAGTACGTACTTTATCCCAGGCGCCTCTTAAGGTTAATAATCCGTTGATCATACCACCCCAAGATGGTGCTAATAACATAATTGAAAAGGCTACTCCTAAATTTTGAGCCCAATCTGGTAATGCAGAATATAATAAGTGGTGAGGACCAGCCCAAATGTATATAAAGATTAAAGACCAAAAGTGAACAATAGATAATTTATAAGAATAAACAGGTCTGTTTGCCGCCTTTGGAACAAAGTAATACATTAAACCTAAAAAGGGAGTAGTTAAGAAAAATGCTACAGCATTATGCCCGTACCACCATTGTACTAGAGCATCTTGCACCCCTGCATAAACAGAATAACTTTTCATTCCACTAAGGCTTACAGGTAACGCTAAACTATTAAAAATATGAAGTACAGCAACCGTTACAAACGTGGCCAAATAAAACCAAATTGCAACATACAAGTGGCGTTGTCTTCTCTTAATCATGGTGCCAATAAGGTTAGCGCCAAAGGCAACCCAAACCACCGCAATAGCGATATCTATAGGCCATTCTAATTCTGCATATTCTTTTGAAGTAGAATACCCAAGTGGTAATGTAATTGCTGCAGCAACAATAATTAATTGCCATCCCCAGAAATTAAAATTACTTAGAAAATCACTATACATACGCGCTTTTAATAAACGTTGTGTAGAGTAATAAACCCCTGCAAAAATGGCATTACCCACAAAGGCAAAAATCACTGCATTGGTGTGTAAAGGTCTTAAACGACCAAAACTAAGCCATGAAATACCATCTGTGATATTCGGAAAAATAAACAGGAATGCGAGTAGTAAACCTACTGACATCCCAACAATTCCCCAAAACATCGTCGCGTAGAGGAACTTTTTAACGACTTTATTGTCGTAATAAAACTGCTGTACTTCCATAATTAATTGTTTAAACTTTTATTTAGTTGGATACTCTTTTTATTTAAAATTGCCAACCTAGCGCTGCAATCTGTTTTATTTATTGTTGATTTTTTTATTGAACTTGAACTCTTGCACTGAGCGGAATCGAAGTGTGAACTTTCTTTCACCAATTCATCATCAAAAAGCATGCGCACAGAGGGTGTATACGAATCATCATACTGTCCACTTCTAACCGATACGATAAAGGCTATAAAAAATAGTAAAGCAACTACAATACTTATACTCAATAATAAATAAATAACACTCATACCTAATTGAATTCTGGGGTAAAATTACGTTGATGATTAAGAGTATAATATGACATTTATCAGGTTTCTAAAATTATCTTAATTTTTTCCCTAAAAGATTCGTTGCAATAGTTGTAAACGCAACAATACTGATAGAACTAAGCGGCATTAGTATGGCGGCAATAACAGGTTCTAACTGACCGGTTACGGCAAAATAGAGACCTATAGCATTGTACATTAAGGATAAGAAAAAGCTCCATTTAATAATTTTTATCGCTTTTTTTGAGGCTAAAATATACGTGTACAATTCTTTAAATTTTGTCGCATCTAAAATACCATCGCAGGCTGGAGAAAAT
The DNA here is from genome assembly GCA_030731855.1 of Cellulophaga sp. Lineage (GTDB taxonomy): Bacteria > Bacteroidota > Bacteroidia > Flavobacteriales > Flavobacteriaceae > Cellulophaga. The sequence goes on from JANQTG010000096.1 coordinate 15,867, forward strand.
ATGGTTACATTTTCTGATATGGCAATGCCTACATTGCTTTGTGCCAAAGCCCCCGCATCATTTAAACCATCGCCAACCATAAGTACTTTTTTATTTTGGTCTTGTAAACCTTTTATAAACTGTAATTTATCGGGTGGTTTTTGATTAAAATAAAGTGGTGTTAGTTTTGGTAATAGGGCCTCTAAGCGTTCTTTTTCGCCTTCGTTATCACCAGATAAAATAGCCAATTGCAAGGTTTCAGACATGGCTTTAAACGTTTCAGAAACGCCCGCTCTATATTCATTTCTGAATACAAAGCAGCCTTTGTACATATCATTGGCACTAATATGAACAGCTGTATTTTTAACATCTTCTGGTGTTGTTTTGCCCACAAAATTTGCAGAACCTACTTTTATTTGTTGTGTTTTAAGGGTGCCTTCTATTCCTTTACCAAGGTGCTCTTCGTACTCGTCTAGCGTAACAATATCATGTTCGGACAATAAATCGTACAAACTTCTGCTTAACGGATGGTTTGATGCTCTCAAGGTGTTTTTCAACAAAGCCTCTTCTTCTTTAGTAAGTTCTAATCCTTGGTAAACAGCAGTACTTTTTTTAGCAGTTGTAATAGTGCCAGTTTTGTCGAATATAGCGGTATCAATCTGAGCTAGTTGCTCTATCGTTTGGGTATCTTTTAAATAAAATTTCTTTTTGCCAAAAATACGTAACATATTCCCTAAGGTAAAGGGCGATGCTAAAGCTATAGCGCAAGGGCAAGCGATAATTAATACTGCGGTAAAAACATTCATTACCTTACTTGGGTCGTAAAATGCCCAAAAAATAGCCGATGAAAAAGCAACGGTTAAAACAAAAATGGTAAAACGTTTTCCGATGCTATCCGTAAGAGTTTGAAATTTACTCGATTTATCATCTTGAAAAACCGAATTGCTCCATAATTGAGTCAAATAACTTTGAGAAACCGATTTTAAAGCTTCCATTTCAATAGCGCCATGTAATTGCTTGCCGCCAGCAAAAATTTTATCGCCTGAGTTTTTATGCACAAGTTCTGATTCACCAGTTACAAAACTATAATCGATATTGGCATTTCCGTGAATTAAAATGCCATCAACCGGAATTAATTCTTCATTTCTAATAAGTAACCTGTCACCTCTTTTTACATTATGAACTTGTGTTGTTTCTTCTTTTCGGTTTTCTGAAATTCGTGTAACAGCAATCGGGAAGTACGACTTATAATCGCGCTCAAAAGAAAGAAAAGAATAGGTTTTTTGCTGAAAAAACTTTCCTAGTAATAAAAAGAAAATTAAGCCTGTTAAACTATCGAAAAAGCCTGGTCCCCAATCAAAAATAATTTCTAGAGTACTCCGAACAAAAAGCACTACAATTCCTAAAGCAATTGGTACATCTATGTTTAAAATTTTAGATCGTAGCCCTTTATAGGCTGAGGTGAAATAACCAATTCCGGCATAAAAAACTACAGGGAGTGAAAAGGTAAACATCAGCCATCTAAAAACGCCTTCGTATTGGTTAAGCCAAAATTCTCCGCCAGTTTCTTTACTACTTGATAAATCGAAATAATCTGGGAAAGACAAAAACATAACATTACCAAAAGCAAAACCTGCGATACCTAATTTGTAAATTAAACTGCGATCAACGCTTTTCTTTTTGTTGTCAAAATCATCTAAAGAAATATAGGGTTCATAGCCAATATGAGCCAGAAGAATAACTAGTTCTTTCAACGAGGTTTTTTCGGAATTAAAGTTAATTCTAATTGTTTTTTTAGGAAAATCTACCTGAGAGCTACTTACACCAGTAACTAATTTGTTTAAATTTTCTAAAACCCAAATACATGAACTGCAATGAATATGGGGAATGTATAAGTTTATAATTTGATGATTGCCATCATTAAACTCTGTTAATCTTTCAATAATAGCAGCATCGTCGAGAAAATCATATTTTCCTTCAATCGCCTTTGGAGTTGAACCTGCAGCAGCTTGTAAATCATAATAGTAGGATAAGTCATTAGATGAAAAAATATCATATACGGTTTTACAGCCATTACAGCAGAATATTTTTTCGTCATGTAAAATAGGGGTGTCCGAACAATCCTCACCACAATGATAACAATTTTTAGTATTCATAATTTAATTTGCTTGTACCGAGTACAAAGGTGTACCTTTAAACAATTAATAAATATGACTTTTGTCATGTTTGAGATTTTTTTTAAATTGTTAATTAGTTTAGTTAAAATACACGCTTATGAAAGATGGTAAAGAAACTAGATGCGAAAATTGTATTGTAAGGCAGTTTAACTCGTTGAGGGCCATGAGTAAAGAAGAACTCAAAAAGGTGTCGGATTCTAAAACAACAAAAATTGTTAAGAAGGGCGAAGTTATTTTTCAAGAAGGAGAAAAATTAAATGGGGTTTATTGTGTAAGAAGCGGAGTTTCTAAACTCTCCAAATTAAGTGCAAATGGTAAAGATCAAATCGTAAAATTAGCGACTAAGGGTCAAGTACTTGGGCAACGTTGCGTTATTTCCGAAGAGGTATCTAATTTAAGCGCTAGAGCTGTTGATGATATGGAAGTCTGTTTTATACCTAAAGATGATGTTGTACATACCTTAAATACAAACCCTAATTTTGCGGTAGAGGTATTAAGGCATATGGCGCACGATTTAAAAGAAGCTGATGACGTGATTGTAAACATGTCGCAAAAGACCGTAAAACAACGCGTTGCCGAAGCGTTTTTGTATATGAAAAATAATTTTGGAGAAGATAGCGAAGGCTATTTAACTTTAACATTATCAAGAGAAGATATTGCAAGTGTTGTGGGTACAGCAACCGAATCTTGTATCAGAATTATCTCTGAATTTAAAAAGAAAAAATATATTAAAACCTCTGGTAAGCAGATCGGAATTCTTGATGAAAGAGCGCTAGAAGATATGATTGATTCGTAGAAAAA
>JANQTG010000097.1 GCA_030731855.1 Cellulophaga sp.
AGAAGGATGGCGAACGCAATATAAAACTGAATATATCGCATAGATATATCAATAACCCAAATTAATACTATTATGTAAAGAATCGTCATTATCTCGGTTATGTTTTCCTATTCCTTTCTTGCGCTGACTCTAAAACTGATATCTCAGGACCGAGTGCCACCGCCCAGATTGTTATCGAAAGTTTTTATGAAAAAGATGAAGAAACCTTAAAAGCGTATTCCACACCGGAAGGTTATGCCAATTACATGGAAATCATAAATATGTTCAACGGGACCAAAAAAAAGATTTCGGTTTCAAAGTCCTACGAGACAAAATAATGGGCGCCGTGGCTTGGGTAAAATATACCACAGCTTACGATAAAACACCTGGTATTTTTAAACTAGTCAAGCAGGATGGTAAGTGGCTGGCCACAGGGAGAGGTTTAAAGGATAAGGTGCCGTTTTGATTGATCCAGATCATTTGACCACCTTCTTCCATAACGGGTTTTTTAATTAGAAATTAGCTTCTTCACTAATCTGCATTAGTTATTTATTTCGCGGTGCTGAAAAGCCCCAGTCATGAATTCTATTTCTTTATTTTTAATACCTATCTCCTGCGCCATATTTTTCCAGTCCTTAATTACAGATAGAACTTCGTTGAGAATGGTCTGCATTTCTTTTTCGCTTAAGCGAAAATACATTCCTACACTTTTTGCCAAGTCAAAACTTAAAGCATTATCGTCCATATCTATATTTAGCGACAAACCATCTTTTTCTATGGACGGATTTAAATCATAAGCTGGTGATAATATCCAACCCTTTTCGGTCAGTATAAATCCGTGATTCCGTAGGTGGTCATCCGTATTTGAAATGGCAATATTGAACACGATTCTTCGCCAGAGTTGGTGCAGATTGGTTTCCACGTTAACCCCATAGTTTTCAATGAACTCAACAATTTCTAAATAACTCGGTGTCGTATCTCTAATAATATCTTCCGTGTTTCCGGTCATTGTCATCGCTGAGGCAAAGTGGATACGATTGCCATTATCCCTATCAAATCGCTTGGTCAAAAATGTATGGTATTGACCGCTTATCTTTTCAATCTTAGATTCTGCCATTTCTATACCGGAAGCAATGGCTAATTTATACGCTAAATATTCCCAAACTGCTTTATCCACAACATCTGTTTTAGAAGGAAATTTGGCTATCCACAAATTCTTCTGAGCATCAAGTATATTAGCCTTTGGTCTTGCGCCACCCAGAGAGGAACCAGGTGCAATTAAAACCGCTATCCATTTTCTAACTGCATCACTTTGTTCATCATTTTCTAACTGATTTACTGCTTCTTGAAGCTCACCAAGTGAAGACCAAGGTGGTGTTGGATTGTGCTCATCGTTATCTAAAAAAGGGCCTTCCAAATCCGTTTTAAATCGCAACGCGCCCATTCTGCTTTCGTCATATACACCGAGCAGGTAATCTATTTCATACAACGTGTCTGCTTTTTCATTCTTGGCTCTAGCATCTTGTGCCGCTCTGCGTTTCATCAACGTTTTGCCCCAAGTGTCCGGCATACTATCTAAAAAGATTCCGAAATTTTCTTTGTTAGCAGGGTATTGTGGACCTGAATAAAAATCTATATCTGGGTCTAATAATCGTTGCGCATCGGTTTTTAACCAATTTTTATCATACTCAAAACTAAACGCCTTTTTCGCTTTTGCATAATGCGCAGAGAGTGTACCTATGGGTTTTGGTTCTTCTAAACCAATCCAATCAGCAAAAACGTATATTTCAAATTTTCCTCCAGCCATTTTTCTTATAATAAATCAAGATCTTGCAATTTTCTACCGAATTCATCGTCAACTGCTAACCTTAAAAAATCGTCCTGAAGATTGAGTACCCTAAATACATTAAAGTACAAACCAATCGCTACAGCTGGGTCGCCTTTCTCAATACGATAAAGGGTGGCTCTATGAATACCCGCTCGCTCAGAAACTTGCTCAGTAGTAAGCTTCCTCCGCTTACGAGCAAGTTTTACATTTTCCCCTATTTGCTCGAAAATCTTGAGGTACTTAGGAAGAACTATAGCTTTCTTAGAATTCATTTTGCTGTTTATTTGCGACAAATATATATATTTTGATATAAATAAACGACATTTATCAAAAAAACTATATAGATACTATTTAAATATTGACTTCGCTTCATCATAAACCCTCTTAAAATTAGCCTTCAAATCAGCCTTAGAAAAATACTTAGATTCCTTCGATAACTCCCTTTGAATATCACCTAATTTAAACCGCACTTTCTTATCCTTCCCATCAGCATACTTAATAAACCCTCCTTGCTTCAATCGAAAAAATACATCAGCCCTTATTTTTGGAATTTCTTTCTCTACTGAAATAATCAAGTGATAAAATCGAACTTATGCCTCCAATGAATAGTTTTTCTCCTTAAAATCACACCATCAAGAAAAAATTGACCACTCAGGATCAATAGAACCATACTGCCCGTTTAGTGGAGGAAGCTCCACGAATTTTTTAACATAATCTTCAATGGCATTGGTTTCCGCTTGTTTTGGATAATGATCTGGAGTTATTTGAATATATAAATCATCAATATTTATCTTTTTTCGGATTCGGTAATATTTTTTACCCATTTGAGTATGTCCAGAGGATGCAGGTTTTCCTTCATCCGTTTCCCAATTTGCAACCAAAGCTTTTTGCAAATTACAAACTCTATCATAAAGAGGGCCTTCCGTCATGCCAATATAAAGGACTCCGGTATCGTCTTTAGAAAATAGACGGTAAATCGTCCTTGGCTTATCATCCTCAAAATAATACAACTTATAAATACCCTCGTTGACACTTTGAGTTATTGATCTAAGCTCATGTTGAAACATCTTAGGCTCCTGGTTTACTTTTAAATAGGACTTATCCACACAATTATTTTTTAATTTTAACTTACCTGTAATGTAATAATTATCCATGTACAACTGTTAATTTTAATAATATTAATTTTTTGAGCTACCACTTGGCTAAAGTTTTGGCGTCTTAAAAAATCGGACAAAAATCTTTTTTGATTAATTAACGATTTTTTTAAAAGTATTTTTTTAATATGGAAAATGCCATCAAATCTTTAGTAAACTAGTAAATCCCACTTCAAACTAGGATTACAATGTACTATTAGCATTTATTGCACATCAAAAAAAGGAACAAATAGTATTAAAACTTAGATTGTTCCCTTAGATATATTAAAAAGGGCAGTTTCTTATTAGATAACGTGACTATCACTTAACTATAGTTAATGTTGCTTTTTGAACCTCAATTTTAGACCGCAAAAGACTCATATCATCACTTACTTTTTGCTCAATAACTCTAGCGTAAATCTGTGTAGTTGCAAGTTTTGTATGTCCAAGTAGTTTTGATACCGTTTCAAGCGGAACACCATTACTAAGTGTCACAGTCGTTGCAAACGTATGACGAGCCATATGAAAAGTTAGGTTTTTTTCAATCTTACATAAATCTGCAATTTCTTTCAAATAACTATTTAATTTTTGATTAGATAGCTTCGGTAATAAACGTATATTTTCATTAGTTGTTGAGGAATATTTTTCAATGATATTTTGAGCTTTTGATAAAATCGGGATTTTAAAAGGAGTACCAGTTTTTGCTCTATTAGACATAATCCAATTCTCAGAATCGATACCTTCAATAATATTTTTTGACGTAAGCGTCATGATATCAATGTAAGCAATTCCAGTGTAGCAACTAAAAATAAATAAATCTCTTACAATATCTAATCTAGCTATTTTTAGAGGTAATGATTCTATCTTATTTAATTCTTTTTTGGTCAGAAAGTCTCTTTCTCTTTTTTCAAGTTTGGCTTTAAATTTTACAAATGGATCTTTATCAATCCAGTCCATGTCGAGAGCAAGATTTATCATTCTTCTCAATCTTTGAATGTGCTTCATAACTGCATTATTTCCGATTTTACCTTGGTAATGTTTTGGACGGTACCCTCTGAGATAATCTTCAAGACCAATAACAAATTTATAATCTAAGTCTCTTAAAAAACGGTCATTTTCTGTATACTCTTTTTGTAAAAATGAAAGCACATAGTTTTGACTTGTTCTATAGTGAGTTAATGTTTTTGGACTTAATTTGTTCGACATTTTGTCATTAAAAAAGGTAATAAGATCTACCAAAGAATATTCAGTTTTTTCTTCTCCTAGAAATCGAGATTTTAATATTTGTGCAGATAAGGTTTTATGTTCTAATTTCAGTTCTTTGTAGTGACTAAAAAGTAAAGATTGTACTTCATCTAAATAGAGGTTTGTTACTCTCGCTTCTTTAGAATGTCCTTTTACTCTTTGTCTTGCAGAATCCCATAAATCAATATCTGTTTTCTTTTTTAAACTGATGTTAACTTTTTTAGAATTTACTGTAATTCTTACATAAATGTTTGCTTGATTGTTTGTAGCACGTTTACTGTAAACCCAAAAAAGGGTTGAAAAAGTCGAATTTGTACGCATAGTTGTTGTCTTTAAATGTTAAACATTTCATAGACGAAAGTCAAATCAACTATATTAAAAAAAGGTTAGAACTAGTTCAAAATCGTCAACATAAAATTTTATTTGCAATATGTTGACGATTTGTGAACTAATATATTCAAATAACATCAAATTATATGATTTCTATAAAAGCATAAAACCTTGAAAATCATATGATTTGCAAGGTTTTGATGTAATTTGAATTTTCATTCAGTGACCGGGCCGGGGCTCGAACCCGGGACCCTCTCCTTAAAAGGGAGATGCTCTA
>JANQTG010000098.1 GCA_030731855.1 Cellulophaga sp.
AAGTTCTCGAGTGCTAGTATGACAAATGAATGCTAAATTGTCTGTCTGAGCTTGTCGAAGACCTTGCTGAATGTATGTTTCTAAATTGACAAAATAAGAAATTTGACTATTATTTAATTTTAGAGTCTAGTCTAGCATCTTGAATCTTGAAGCGCAGCGATCTAGACTCTTTTTATCACAACATCGGCTTTAAAACCTCCCAAACCGTATTCGCTACAATTTCATGTCCTTCTTCAGTAGGGTGAATACCATCACTTTGGTTCAGTTCAGCAATACCACCCACATTTTCTAAAATAAAAGGAATAAAAGCCAAATTGTTTTCTTCTGCTAAATCAATAAAAAGTTGTTTAAATTCTGTGGTATAATCTTGTCCCATATTGGGCGGTAATTGCATGCCTGCAAGGATAATTTTGGTAGCGGGACTTTTTTCTTTCACGGTATTTATAATCGCTTGAAGGTTAGCTCGAGTTTCTGAAAGCGCTACGCCGCGTAAACCATCATTTGCACCTAGTTCTAATAAAAAAATATCGATATTTTGATTTAAAATCCAATCTATTCTACCTTTGCCGCCAGCAGAAGTCTCGCCACTTAAGCCCGAATTAATGACCGTATAATCTAAGTCTAAAGCATCAATCTTATCTTGTAACAAGCCCGGAAAAGCATCTTCGGTATCTTCTAATCCGTAACCAGCAGTTATACTGTCACCAAAACAGAGAATGGTTTTGCTACTTGTTTTCGCTGTTTCCGTTTGCTCTGCGACTTCAATTTCTGATGAATCAGGTGCCGTTTTGTCCTTTTTATCTTCACCACAACCCAGAATTAAAAGTGCTAGTGTAAAATAACAAAACTTTAAGAACTTCTGATTCCATGAAGTTGGTAAATTTGCTAGCAAATGCCTATTTTCAGCCTTAAACATAAAGTGTCGTTTTAATTAAAAAATTATATGCCAAAGATATTAAAGATTACTGGTCTAGAAAAGACCTATACTAGTGGAAATAAAGAATTAACAGTATTACAAAACATCACTTTTGATGTAGAAAAAGGACAAACTTTTTCAATTATTGGTCCATCCGGAAGCGGAAAAACAACTTTATTGGGCATTTGTGCTGGTTTAGATACTCCAAATGCGGGCACTGTAGAACTTTGTGGTCAAGATTTAAGTACTTTAAATGAAGATCAACGTGCACAATTACGAAATAAGGAAGTGGGCTTTATTTTTCAAAATTTCCAATTACTCCCCACATTAACAGCTTTAGAAAATGTGAGCGTTCCTTTGGAATTGCAAGGTGCAAAAGATGCCTCTAAAAAGAGTATGGAATTGCTTGAAAAAGTTGGCTTAGCAAATCGTTTTGATCATTATCCTTCCCAACTTTCTGGCGGGGAACAGCAGAGGGTGGCCTTGGCGAGAGCTTTTTCTAACAATCCTACTATTTTATTTGCCGATGAACCTACGGGGAATTTAGACGAAGAAACAGGCGAAAAAGTCATCAAACTATTATTCGATTTAAATAAAGAAGCAGGAACTACTTTAGTCATTATTTCGCACGATTTAGATTTGGCCAACAGAACCCAGCAAATATTACGACTTAAAGGCGGACAAATTTTAACTAACGAAACTACAGCAGTACTGTAAGCATAGCACCAATACGCATGAATCAAAATACAAAATGGCTTTTCAAAATGGCTTGGCGCGATGCCAAAGCGAGTAGAGTACGACTCTTACTATTTATGGCTTCCATTATTTTAGGAATTGCCGCAGTGGTTTCCATTCAATTGTTTAGCACCAATTTAAAAGACAACATCCAACGGCAATCAAAAGCCTTAATGGGTGCGGATTATATTATCGATAGCCGGCAGTTGCCTTCGGAACGGGCGCAAGCGATTATTGATTCCCTAAAACCAGATGCTCAGGAAGTCAATTTTGTATCGATGATTGCCTTTCCAAAAAATGGTGGCACCAAATTGGTAAAAGTCAGAGGTTTACAGGGCGATTTTCCTTTTTATGGTACTATTGATACAGAACCTAGTTCAGCAGCAGGCAGTTACCAACAAGAAGGTGGAGCTTTAGTTGATGCTACATTGATGCTTCAATTTAATGTAAAAGCGGGAGATTCTATAAAAGTAGGAGAACTTACGCTACCTATTGCTGGCGCATTAAAAGCCATTCCAGGGAGTACGGCAATTTCTACCACGGTGGCTCCGCCCGTAATCATTCCGAATAGATTAATTGCAAATACAGAGCTTGTACAATTCGGAAGTCGAAAAGAATACCAGTATTTTTATAAGGCATCGGATTCGCTTAATTTGAATCTATTTGAAAAGAAAATCGGCCCTATGCTCGATGCGGAAAATGCTGATTTAGATACACATACTAGCACCAGTCAACGTCTCGGAAGACGTTATGATAATGTGGGTAAATTTTTAAATTTGGCCGCTTTTATTGCTTTATTGTTGGGTTGTATTGGTATTGCGAGTTCTGTTCATATTTATATTAAAGAAAAACTGCGTTCTATTGCCGTTTTAAAATGTATGGGTGCTTCACGTAAGCAGAGTTTTCTAATTTTTTTAATCCAAATTGCAGGAATTGGCGTTGTAGGCGGATTAATAGGTTCGTTAATTGGGGTGGCACTTCAAGAGTTATTCCCTTATATTTTACAAGAATTTCTGCCTTTTACAGTAGAAATTAGTATTTCAATACAACCTATTGTCATAGGTATTTTATTAGGATTATTCATGTCCGTTTTATTTGCGCTATTGCCTTTATTACGAACTTGGTACGTCTCGCCACTAGAAGTATTACGTGTAGACGAGGGAGCTTCGCAAGGGCCTAAGAAAGTCCGTTTTATGGTATTCGGATTGATTGTACTCTTCCTATTTTTATTTTCTTTTTGGCTGTTAAAAGATGCACTTTATGCTTTAGGTTTTGTAGCTGGAACGCTAATGACTTTCGCCATTCTTGCGGCCATTGCAACTGGATGTATGAAATTGATTAAAAAGTATTTTCCAAAACGTTTCGGCTATACCACACGCCAAAGTTTATTGAATCTATTTAGACCGAACAACCAGACCGTAGTACTAGTTGTTGCTATAGGGTTAGGCACTTTTTTGATTAGTACGCTTTATTTCACTAAAGATATTTTATTGGCTAAAACTGAAATTGGGCAGACAGCAGAAAATGCCAACATGATTATTTTAGATGTGCAAACCGAACAACGCGAAGCGATTGAAAATCAACTTAAAACATCAAAATTACCTATTTTAAGTAGCATTCCGATTGTAACGATGCGTGTACATAAAATACGTGATCGCTTAGTGAACGATATTAGACAAGATTCTGTTCGAGAAATGGGTGGTTGGATTTTAAGGCATGAATTTAGAACCACCTATCGAGATACTTTAGGAGCTTCTGAAGAAATTTTAGAAGGCAAGTGGACACCTACTTTACAAAAAGGAGAACCAGTCGTGATTTCTATTTCTGATAATGTAGCGCGCGATTCAAAATTAGCAGTGGGTGATGCCATTGTTTTTAATGTTCAGGGAGTTTTGTTAGAAACTACCATTGGTAGTGTCCGAAGTGTCGATTGGAGCAATTTACAACCTAATTTTACCATTGTTTTCCCCAAAGGTGTGTTAGAGCAAGCCCCTCAGTTTAGTGTAATTACTACAGCTGTTCCCGATGAAGTTACTTCTGCTAAAATTCAGCGCGAATTGGTGGCGCAATTCCCCAATGTTTCGGTGCTTGATTTGCGACAAGTATTCAGCATTGTTGAAGATATTTTAGATAAAGTTTCTTGGATCATTAATTTTATGGCATTCTTTAGCATTCTCACAGGGATTATTGTCTTAATTGGTTCCGTGCGCACTAGCAAATACCAACGGATTAAAGAAAGTGTGCTGCTGCGAACACTAGGCGCAAAAAACACGCAAATTTTAAAGATTTCTGCCTTAGAATATGTCTTTTTAGGACTTTTAGGCAGTTTAGTAGGTATTTTATTGGCTTTAGTGAGTAGCCTTGGTTTGGCTTTATTGGTTTTTAAAGAACCATTTGTACCTTCTGCAATTCCGTTTTTGGTGTTTTTACCAGGGATTACACTTTTGGTATTGATTATTGGTTTGAGTAATATTCAAACAGTATTGCGGAGTTCACCGTTGGAGGTTTTGAGGAGGGAAGGGTAGAGATTAGAAAGATAATCTTATTAACCCTTAACCCTTACAGGCTTTAATCGAATAAAACCAAAGGCGTCTAGAATTCTAATAATAACATAGGTAACATCAATCTCATACCATTTTACGCCAAAATTAGCTCTGTTTGCATGTCTGTGGTGATTATTATGGTAGCCTTCACCCATCATTAAAAAGTCAAACCGAAAAAGGTTTTTACTGGTGTTTTTCATGGTATAATTTACGTAACCATAAATATGCCCGAACCAGTTAATGATGACGCCGTGAATCGGCGCCATTAAAAAAGTAATCGGTAATAATAGCCATTGCCACCAAGCTGTTGCAAAGAACGCAAAGAATAGAATATAAGCAGAAATCCAAAGTAGTCGAGAAAAACGAGAACTTGCAAAAAGATCAAAACCTTTCCACTGAGGAACATTTTTAGTAAAACGCTGATCTACTAACACGCGTTGCGTATTAATATCTTGATAAATAGTTTTTGTTTTCCACATCATTGCAAATAAATTGTCATCATGGGAAGGGGAGTGAGGATCTTTTTCAGTATCGGTATACGCATGGTGCATACGGTGCATAATGCCGTACCCATAAGCACTTAAATAACTAGGTCCTTGAAAAACCCAAGTTAACACAAAAGTAATGCGTTCCATGGTTTTAGACATGGTAAAAACTTGGTGTGCAGCATAACGATGTAAAAAAAACGATTGGAAAAATAAACCTCCATACCAAAGTACGGCAACAAATAGAACAATCAACATAGCTTTTTTTTACAAAGATAAATTGATGTGGAGCACGAAACAATGAACCTAAATCAATTAATTACTGAAAATGCTTTAGGTAATAAGCTATAAGCAATAGACTTTGAGTTATAAGTTTTATTATTTTCGACTTTGGACATAGTCACACAGACTCAAACCCTTTTTCTAATTCTGCTCAACGCCTGCGAAGTCACCCCAATATAGGAGCTAATGTATTTTAGGGGAATTATTTTTAAAAGTTCAGGGCGTTCTTTGAACAAGTTTATGTAGCGTTCTTCTGCGCTAAGATTTAATAAGTTTTGTTCTCGTTTGGATTTTATTAAAAAGAGTCGTTCTGCGGTTAATCTCCCAATCAGATTCCCAATTTTGGTGGTTTTGTACACCAGCTGTAAATCATCATATGAGATACTCAAAATAGCAGTGTCTGTAAGTGCTTGTAATTGGTAAGCAGAAGGTGTTCGCGTTAAAAAAGAATCATACGCACTAATAAACTGATCTTTAAAACTAAAGCCAAACGTAATTTCTTTCTCTGGATTTTCTTTAGGAATATACAAACGCACCACACCAGATTCTATAAAAGAAATATGATTTTCTATCTCGTTAAGCTTTAGGAAAATAGCCTTTTTAGGGATAATTCGAGCTTGTAATTTTGACATAAAAAAGTCCCAATCGGAGTCAGATATGGATACTATTTTTTCTAAGTATGCTTTTATTTGTTGCACTAGTTTTAATCAAAAAAGATGAGTTGTAAAGATAAGGATTCGTAAAGAAAAATACCTATTAAATAATACAGACTGAGATTTTAGTCTGGTATCTTTAGGGATTTTATTGTTAGACTGTAAGTATACCATGACTACCCTTTAAATAACCACTAAATTAGCTTGGGCACTATTGCGAAAAGCTAAACAAAATAGCATCTTTGTAGTATGCATCAGTCCATTATAAAACATATTGAAACCCATATTCATCCTTCAGCTCAGGATTTACAATTATTTAATGAAGTGCTTACAGAAGTTTCCGTATCAAAAGGAAATTTTTTATTAAAACCAGGCACTCATGTAAAGCATGAATATTTTGTAGTAAAAGGCTGTTTAAAAGCGTATTACATAGATGCTAAAGGAGGTCGTCATATCATTCAGTTTGCCATCGAAAATTGGTGGATTGGTGATTTTGATGCCTTTTACAATCAGATAGCATCAAATTTGTATATCGAAGCTATAGAAGACGCTGAATTGTTATCCCTTAATTACGATCAACTTCAAAAAATTTATACAGAGGCCCCAATTTTTGAGCGCTATTTCAGAATTTTAATCACCAAGGCTTTTGTCTCTCAACGAAAACGAATTTTATCTACTCAAGAAAAAAATACCCAAGAACGGTACTTAGAATTCTGTAACGCCTATCCTAATATAGAAGACCGAGTGCCCAACTATGATATTGCAAATTACTTAGGAGTTACGCCAGAAAATCTAAGTAGAGTGCGGAAAAAATAGAAAAGTTAAACCTTTCTTAATTGATATAGGTCAATGTAATTGGTGTTTTAGTGTCTTAACTTTGAGTTCATTTAAAATTAAAAGTACGACATGAAAAATATACTATTTGTATTAACAAGCAATGACTCTTTAGGAAACACTGGAAATAAAACGGGATTCTGGATTGAAGAATTTGCAGCACCTTACTATACTTTAACAGATGCAGGCCATAAGGTTACTTTGGCATCACCAAAAGGAGGTCACCCACCTATAGATCCAAGCAGTGCTTCGGATGATGCAGCTACAGCAGCAACGCAGAGGTTCGATAAAGACAAGGCCACGCAAGAAAAGTTAGCCAATACACATCAATTAGCAAACATAAATCAAGAAGATTATGATGCTGTTTTTTATCCTGGTGGGCATGGCGTTTTGTGGGACTTAGTAGAAGATAAAACCTCTATTAAATTGATTGAGGCATTTTATAACAACCACAAACCTGTCGCCTTTGTTTGCCACGCACCAGCTGTTTTGAAAAATGTAATGAATAGCGACAATGAACCTTTGGTAAAAGGAAAAAAAGTAACTGGATTTACCAACGAAGAAGAGGAAGCGGTTCAATTAACCAAAGTGGTTCCATTTTTATTAGAAGATATGTTAAAAACTAATGGCGGGATCTACTCTAAAATAGGAGACTGGCAGCCCTATGCCGTTGAAGATGGTTTATTGATTACAGGGCAAAACCCGGCTTCGTCAGAAAAAGTAGCTGAATTATTAAATAAAAAATTAAAATAATTATGAGCAAACAAAACTTATTAACTTCCTATATACATAACATTAGCCTAAAGAACAGAATTGTTATGGCACCCATGACGAGAAGTAGAGCGGCGAACGAGGGGCATGTGCCTACAGACGACTTACACGGACTGTATTACGAACAGCGAGCATCAGCTGGTTTAATCATTACAGAAGGTTCTCAGGTATCTGAAAGAGCCGTAGGTTATATCAATACGCCGGGCATCTATTCAGAGGCGCAAGTAGAAGGATGGAAAAAAGTAACAAAGCGCGTACACGATAAAGGTGGAAAAATCTTTATTCAATTATGGCATGTTGGGCGTATGTCGCATCCTGATTTTCATAATGGTGAATTGCCATTATCAGCTTCGGCCTTAAATCCGAATGCCAAATCGTACACGCCAGAAGGTTTTAAAGATACCGTTACCGCCAAAGAAATGACTATCGAGGAAATTAAAACTACGGTAAAAGATTTTCAGCGTGCTGCGGCTAATGCTGTAAAAGCAGGTTTTGATGGGGTAGAAATACATTCTTCAAACGGCTATTTGTTTCATCAGTTTTTTAATGGATCTTCTAACAAAAGAACAGATGCTTACGGAGGCAGCATGGAAAACAAAACACGTTTCTTTTTTGAAGTTTTGGATGCTATTAAAGAAGTAATCCCTCAGGAAAAAATAGGCGCACGTTTTAATCCATCTTTAGATGGCTTATTCGGGATGACAATGGATGAAGATACTATCCCCACTTTTGAATACCTGATTTCAAAATTAAACGATTATAAATTGGCCTATTTACATCTTTCAGAGCCTTTTACCAATGTTTCAGAAATACCTTATGCAGTAACAGAAATTGCGAAACATTTCCGACCTTTATATAATGGCACCTTAATGATAAATACCGCTTTTGATCAAGAAAAAGGAAATAAAATTATCGAGGAAGGTTTAGCCGATTTAGTAGCTTACGGCAAATTATATGTTTCTAATCCTGATTTAGTGGAGCGTTTTGAAAATAATTTAGAATTAGCGCCGTGGGATGAAGAAACCTTCTACACGACTGGAGCCAAGGGATACATCGATTACCCGAATGCAGTGGCACAAAAAGTATAATCAATAAAACAAAAAACATATGAAATTTACTAGAAAAGCAAATGCAGTTTGGAATGGTAGTGGAAAGGATGGAAAAGGAAATCTCAGCACAGGAAGTAAAGTTCTTAGTAAAACCCCTTATTCATTCCATACTCGGTTTGAAGATGGAGAAAAAGGAACCAATCCTGAAGAATTAATAGGTGCAGCGCACGCGGGTTGTTTTGCCATGCAATTAAGCTTTTTACTTAACGAAGCTGATTTTACGGCAACAAGCTTGGATGTAGCAGCCACCGTTAATTTTGAAGACGGAGCCATTACAAAAATAAATTTAGACCTAGAAGGAGATGTGCCGAATATTGATGCAGAACAATTTCAACAAATAGCGTATAAAGCCAAAGAAGTATGCCCTGTATCTAAAGTATTAAATACAGAAATAATATTAAAAGTAACTTTAAAAAACGCATAAATATGACAACGATAAAAGCATATGGTGCTACGGCATCAACAGAAGAATTAAAACCCTTAGACATACAAAGAAGAGCAGTAGGAGCAGCCGATGTAAAAATTGATATTACCTATTGTGGAGTATGCCATAGTGATATTCATACGGTAAGGAACGATTGGAAGGGATCTACCTATCCCGTAATACCAGGACATGAAATTATTGGTCGTGTTACCGAAGTAGGGGCAAACGTTAGCCATTATAAGGTAGGCGATTTAGTAGGTGTAGGATGTTTGGTAGACTCTTGCCAGACCTGCAATTCTTGTGAACAAGATTTGGAACAATTTTGTGAAAAAGGCGCTACGTTTACTTACAACAGTTCCGATAAACATAGTGATGGGAAGCAAACTTATGGAGGCTATTCCACGGCTGTAGTGGTGGATGAAAAATTTGTTTTACGTATCCCAGAAAACTTAGATGAAGCAGCAACGGCGCCTTTATTATGTGCAGGAGTAACCACTTGGTCTCCTTTAGCGCATTGGAAGGTGAAAAAAGGAGATAAAGTAGTCGTAATTGGCCTAGGAGGCTTAGGGCATATGGGCGTTAAGTTTGCAAACGCATTAGGTGCACATGTGGTCATGATTACGACGTCACCTGAAAAAGGAAAAGACGCCAAAAGATTAGGTGCCCATGAAGTCTTAGTTTCTAAAGATCAGGGTGAGATGAAAAAGCATCAAGGAAGTTTCGACTTTATATTAAATACTATTCCGGTAGGTCACGAAATGGATCCTTACTTAGGGCTGCTTAAAATTGATGCGACAATGGTTTTAGTTGGCGCCGTAGAACCTTTAAAACCCTTTAATGGTGGAAGCATTATAATGGGACGTAAGCGTATTGCTGGCTCTTTAATAGGCGGGATCAAAGAAACCCAAGAGATGTTAGATTTTTGTGGAGAACACAATATTACGAGTGATATTGAGCTTATAGACATGCAAGATATCAATACAGCATACGAACGTGTAACGAGTAATGATGTAAAGTACAGATTTGTTATCGATATGAAATCGTTAAAATAAAAAACGAATTCTATAATCTTGAAAACAGCCTCCTAATTTGTTAAGAGGCTGTTTTTTTGTTAATAAACCGTAGTAAAAATAAATCTTATGGTATTTTTGAAAATGAATCAGATTAAAAGCAGCCAAAATTAAAAGCTACTCGAAGCTTTTGTATTTTTGTTTTTAACTTGGTAAAAGTCAAAAATTTGCTTTAGGAAAAGAAATAAAACGATATGAAAATGAAACTACGTAATAAAAATTATAGCTTAAAAAGTACTTCAAAACAGGCTTTTTTTGTTCTTATGTTTAGTACTATAATGCTTTCCATACAAAGCTGTAAAAGTCAAAAAAAGGAGGCGATTCTTAAAGATACGAGTGAGGTGTACACCTTTAAATCTTCTGACCCAAATGGCATAGGAAAGTGGTACCAAGGCAGAGAAATTGCGCATGTTATGGGTTTTCAAGGCATGGAATGGCTCAACAGGCCAGAACGAGAGCAGGAGGAAAATGTATCTATCTTATTAAAAAACATGGACTTACAACCTACAGATATGATTGCTGATATTGGTGCAGGGTCTGGCTATCACGTGTTTAAAATGGCGCCTATTACAAAAGAGGGAGCCATTTACGCCGTAGATATTCAACAAGAAATGCTCGATGAAATGAGCTATCAAAAAGAAGTTAGAGGTTTTAAAAATATACAACTGATTAAAGGCAGCGAACAAAGTGTTAATTTGCCCGAAAGTAGTACTGATAAAGTGCTTATGGTTGATGTGTATCACGAATTTAGTTATCCGCTAGAAATGCTGTTATCTATAAAAAAAGCATTAAAACCAGACGGTAAAATATTCTTGATAGAATACCGTAGTGAAGATCCGAATGTGCCTATAAAGACCATCCATAAAATGTCTGAAAAACAAGCTGTTAAAGAGTTTAAGGCTTCTGGCTTTCAACTCGTTGAAAATATAGATAATTTGCCTTGGCAGCATTGTATGGTGTTCGAAATTATGAACAACTAAACTTATTTTTTATCAAAATTTAAGGTTAATGAAGGTATTTCTATTTATAACCATGGTATTTAAACTAGCAAATAGTATATTTGAAATAAGTAAAAAGTACTTTTAGACTCAAATTGCTAAAATTTTTATGAATAAGGAACAAAAAGGTAATTTGGGAAAGTTTTCCGCAGATAAGGAAGTAAATAAAGAGGCAGTAATGCATCAGCTAGAAAAAGATGCGATTATTGAAAGACAACTCCGTTTTCAAGATTTATTGATCAGTATTTCTACCACCTATATTAATTCGGACTTATCGGATATTGATGCGCTAATTAAAAAATCATTAAAGCAAATTGGTAAATTTGTTGGAGCGGACAGAAGTTATATTTTTTCTTATGATTTTGTAAATAAAGTATGTTCTAACACCTATGAATGGTGTGCAAATAAGATTGAGCCTGAAATAGATAATTTACAAAATATACCTACAGATTTTATTACCTACTGGGTAGATGCCCATAAACAAGGAGAGGCTTTTTATGTAGAAGATGTAAGTCTTTTGCCAGAAGATGGGGAATTGGGGCTTCGTGCTATTTTAGAACCACAGGGTATTAAAAGTTTAATTACTATCCCTAAAATTAAAAACAAAGAGCTCATCGGTTTTATTGGTTTTGATTCGGTGCATAAAATAAATAAGTACCAAGATAAAGAAAAAGAAATTCTTTTTGTGTTCGCTAATATGTTAGTAAACGTTATTCAGCGCAAGGAAAATGAAGAACAGATTCAGGCTCAAGAAAAGAAGAAAGAAGAACTATTAAAAAATCTATCTCTTCAAAATGAGGCGTTAAGTGAATACGCGCAATTGGTGTCACACGATTTAAAAGCACCACTGATAAATATTCATACGTTAATAAGATGGTTCATTGATGATCATAGTTCAGATTTATTAGATGAAAATGCCATGAAACCTTTGCATCAAGTAATGTTTAATGTAGAAAAGATGGATTTTCTGATTAAAGGAATTTTAGACTATTCTACTATAGATACCTTAGTCGCAGAAGACACTTCTGTTGATCTAAATATAGTACTTAACGAAATAGTACAAACACTTTTAATTCCGGCGCATATAACGGTAAGTATTCAAAAAAACCTACCTACGTTGCAAGGAAATGTATGGAAATTTAAACAAGTTTTTCAAAACCTAATTCAAAATGCGATAGTCTATAATGACAAGGAGAAAGGGCTTATTGAAGTTGGTTGTACAGCAAAAGGTGAATTTTTTGTAAAAGACAACGGAATGGGAATAAAATCAGATTATTTCAAAAGAATTTTTAAAGTCTTCACAAAATTAGAAAGTACCAGTTTATCTTCTGGGATAGGCCTTTCTATTGTTAAAAAAATAGTAAACTTCTACGATGGTACTATTTGGTTAGAAAGTGAAGTAGGGGTGGGGAGTACGTTTTATTTTACGTTTAATAGAAAGTAAAAATCTACAAGCTGTAGTAAAAGCTTAGTTAAAGTATTCTAAAATAATTTAAGCTAAAAAAGTAATACTCAAAGTTTTTTCTATTTTTAAAGCCGAACAGAATCCTTCAGTTCTATAAAAGAACCTTTTATGATCGCTTTAAGTAAAAAATTCATCCTATTATTTTTTATTTTTCTAAATTTTAATGCTATTTCCCAAACTATTGTTACTGGAACGGTTATAGATAAAAACGATGGCAATACCATACCTTATGCGTATGTAAAAATAGATAATGTAGCCATAGGAACCGTAACTGAAGCTAATGGTACATTTCAATTAAGTATCCCAGAAAAATATAACGATTACTCCATTACTTTTGGATACATAGGCTACGAAGATTTGAAATTAACTGTAGCAGCATTAAAATCACAAAACGGAGGCGTTTTTAGCATGAAACCTACAGCGATTTCATTAAATGAAGTGGTGGTTACGGCTAAAAAAATGCCAAGTGCAAAAGCCCTACTAAAAAAAGTCATTAAAAATATACCCACCAATTATGCCAGCTCACCCACTATGATAAGCGGTTATTATCGAGAAACCATGAAAGAAAATGGGGAGTATATAAAATTTACAGATGCAGCTTCCGATTATTATTCAACACCCTATACCAATAAAAATTATAAATACAGAGATTACCAATACCCTTTCGATTTTTCGTTTAGTAGTGGTACTTTTAGTTTTGATACTAATACCTTACACAGAGTTCATTTTCATCATAGAACCTTAAAAGAAGAACAAGTACAAATTATAGATTCTCGTTCAAGCAGTAGCCTTAGTAAAAAAGCGTTTACCTCTAATATTGAAGGTGGCCCTTTAGGCTTATTTGCTAGAGATCGGGTAAAATATCAAGAAAGTTTTTTAGGGAATAAAGCCACGCGAGATTTTGATTATGAAATTTCAGAGGAAGAAGATGAAATGGGCAATTGGTTGTACGTATTAGATTTCCATACGAAAACTACCAAAGAAGATCTAGATGCCCTTGCATCTCCAAATTCAAATAATAGGCGTCAATGGAAAAAGGCGAATAACCGTAAACTATTAAAAGGCAGAATTTATATTGACCAAGAAAATTTAGCCGTTGTGCGCTATGAGTGTGTAGTGCCGAACGACCTTAAACAATATTTTTGTGCCTATGATGTAATGCAAGTAAAGCATTTTGATTATAAATTAGAGGTCCGTTTTAAGAAAAAAGACGACAAATATTATATTGATAAAATGCGTCATGAAGATGAGTTTATTTTCAAAGACACTACCGACCAAAGCACCACATTTTATGCGGCTATTTCTGAATTTAAGGCCTTAAACATCGAAAAAAATACTGTCAAAAAAATCTCTAGAGATGACAATTTTGCCAATACGATGTCTAATCAATTATACGAATATCCGTTGGAATACGATTCTATTTTTTGGCAAAAATACAGCACAGAAAATCCTATAGCAACCATAGATGCTACGATCAGAAAAGATATGGAATTCGAAAAAAGTCTGGAAACACAATTCCGAGACAAGCATATTCGAAATGATTCCATGCCTGAACCTCTTGCTAAAATTGAGCCCTATAGTTTTAAAATTCATGGCGAAACATACACGGATAATTATTCATGGCTAAAAGATACCAAAGCGCCTAAGAGTAATAAACCTGTAATGGAATACTTGCGTGCAGAGAATGCCTATGCAGAAAATTATAACATCCCTCTTAAAAAAGGACAACGTACTATTTATAAGCAATTGGTGAGTAGTATAGAAAATAATACCACTTCTTTACCTACCAAAGAAAATGGCTATTTATATTACAGTAAATTTACGGAAGATGATGAATACCCTATTTATTACCGAAAAGGCATTGAAAAAGATACAATAGAACAGGAGCTTTTAAATGTAAACGAATTAGCAAAAGAAAAAGACTATTATACCGCTGGTTTAGGTAGTGTGAGTCCAAACAACCAACTAATTGCTGTTTATGAAAATACTACAGGAAAAGATGAGTATGTTTTAAAAATTAAAGACCTTACGAACAGTACTTTTTTAACAGATTCTATTAACCGAATAGGAGCTATGGTTTGGTTAGACGATACTACTTTTTTATATATAGATTCCGAAAAAGAAACCCTGCGCTCGTCTAAAGTAATGAGACATGTATTGGGAACAGACCCAATAAGTGATGCTGTTGTTTATGAAGAAAAAGATCCAAGTTTTGGGGTAAGCATCGGAAAATCAAAATCTAAAGACTATATATTTCTAAATACAGGGAGCAGCACTTCTTCGGAAACGTGGTTTTTGAAAACAGATAATCCATCAGGGCAGTTTAAGCTAATCCATCCAAGAGAAAAAGATCATGTTTATGGCGTTACACATCATCAAAACGATTTTTATATCATTACCAATAAAAACGCTTTGAATTATAAAGTGGTCAAAGTGGCCGTTGATGCTGCATCAGAAGCCAATTGGAAGGATGTAATTCTGCATCAGCCAGGTGTTTTAATTGAAGGCTTTGAACTATTTGATAACTACATGGTAATCAACGAAAAAGAAAATGCACAACAGCGGATAAAAATCATTAACCAAACCAATCAAAAAAGTCATTTTATTAAGTTAAAAGAAGAATTTTATAATATAGCCATTGGTTACAATCCAGATTTTGCCACAGATAGTTTACAATTTAGCTACAGCAGTTTTGAAATGCCGACGACTACCTTCAACTATCATATGGAAACTAAAGAAAAAAGATTGGTAAAACAACATAGCAAACCTATAACACATCCTTGGAATAAATATGTGGTGGAACGTAAATGGGTGGCTGCAAAAGATGGTAAATTAATACCCTTAACGCTTATTAGGCAAAAATGGCGTACCAATAAAGGAACCAATCATAGAGTTTATTTAACGTCTTACGGCTCGTACGGTATAGGACAAGGATTAGCAGGTGGGCCAACAGTACATCATTTAGTAAATGCTGGTTATCTGTATGCCATTGCGCATGTGAGAGGTGGTGATGATTTGGGTAGGGAGTGGTACGAAGATGGTAAATTATTCAATAAAAAGAATACTTTTTCAGATTTTATAGCTTGTGCGGAGTATTTAATTGCAGAAAATTATGCTAAAGAAGGAAGTATAGTGGCCGAAGGAGGAAGCGCAGGAGGTTTATTAATGGGAGCTGTTGCCAATGAACGTCCAGAATTATTTAACACCGTTATTTTAAATGTCCCTTTTGTTGATGTCATAAATACCATGTTAGATGAGCGTTTACCATTGACGGTAGGTGAATTTGAAGAATGGGGCAATCCTAAAGATAAGAAAGCTTATCAATACATAAAAACGTACAGTCCGTATGACAATGTAAAAGCTCAAAAATACCCGAATATGTTGTTTTTTACTGGTTTAAATGACACTAGAGTAGGGTATTGGGAACCTGCAAAAATGGTGGCTAAACTAAGAGCAACAAAAACAGATGATAATCTACTGTTATTCAAAACAGATTTCTCCAACGGACACGGCGGTGGCTCTGGCAGATTTGCTGCGTTTAGAGATAGTGCTTATAAATTAGCTTTGATTTATGATTTGGCGCCGAAGGTGGAGATTAAGTTGTAGGGTTAGTTTTTAGGATTAAAGAAACGATAGCTTGAAGTATGTTTTGGATACTATTAAAAATTATATCATAAATAGTAATAAGCTTTGCTGTAAAATGCAAGCATACAACGTTTTACGTTATAAATATAATGGCACTAAAGTATTCTACGTGGAGCCTGTCCCGATTCCTATCGGGATAACTTTGCTTGGGTAAAGCCAAACTATTTTAGTTATTTTTACGGTAAATTAAATGAAAATAAATTGATAGCACAATTCTTAGAAGAAACTAGGCGAGAACTTGTAAACGGAAATGCAAAAAAGCGCCACCCATTCCGTTATTTTACACTGGCTACCATTCAAAATGGCCAACCAAGACAACGCACCGTGGTTTTACGTAAAACTTTAGCAGATTTTAGTATCCTATTTTACACCGATAAAAGAACTCAAAAAATAGAAGATATTGCACTTAGTCCTGCATGTAGTGCCTTATTCTACCATCCTAAAAAACTACTTCAAATACGTGTGGTGGGTACTGCCGAATTAATAACAGATAAAGACCAAATAGCAGGGTACTGGCATACCGTACAAGAAGCCTCTAGAAAAGATTATACTACAATTAATACTCCTGGGACGCCAATTAAAAATCCAGATGCGGTAAGCTATTCAGCAGAAGAAAATTATTTTTGTCCTGTTAAAATAATACCTACAACTATTGAATATTTACAATTAAAACGCCCTAATCATTTAAGAGTGCTGTTTAGTAGAAAAGATAGCGATTGGTCTGGGGAGTTTTTAGTGCCTTAATTTTTGTAGTTTACGGCTAAGTTCTTTTCAACATTCCAGTAAAACGTTCAATAAAAATTATGCTTTATTGAAATAGGCCATCCACAATTTAATAAAAGTCCATTTATAATTGAGTTATTTCTCTAAGGATTAAAATCGCAAAATAAATTGAGTGCCTTTATTTAATTCGCTTATACAAATCATTTCACCTCCATTCATTTCCACAAAATCCTTTGTAATTAGTAAACCAAAACCAGTGCCTTGTTCTCCTTTTGTACCTAATGTCGTATTGGGCGTATTATCATTTTCAAAATTTTTGCACCAATCTGTATTCATTCCTGTTCCAAAATCTTGTACACTAATTTCAATAACATCAGAATCATTTTTGGAAGATAGTATAACTTTTTGACCCTCCTTGCTAAATTTAATGGCATTAGAAGTCAAATTACGTAAAATGACTTTGAACATGTTTTCATCTATAAATAGTTTAGGTTGAGAAATTTCAAATAGCACTTTCACCCCTTTGTCTTCTGCCATTCGTTCAAATTCCCTTGCTATGGATTCAAATATGGTTTGAATATCACAGTTCGTTTTATTCAATTTAATTCCTTCTAATTGTTTATAGGACCACTCCAGTATAGCGTTTACCATAGAAATTCTATCATCAACTTTGTTTTTCAACTTTTTTGTCATCTCCTTGACTTCACTTTCCTCTAATTGGGCTTCAATCATTTCTACCAGTATTGCAATGTTATTCAGCGGTCCTCTAACATCGTGGGTAAGTAATGAGAATAATTTGTTTTTAAGGCTATTGACCGTTTCAAGTTCCTGATTTTGATTTTCTAATGTTGTATTTGCTATTTGTAGTTTTTTGGTTTGCTTATCTACTTCTAGGGTAAGGATTTTATTTGTTTCCATCTGCGTTCTTATATTTTCATCTTCAATAGATTTAAACTTATAGCCCACCAAAATAGAAAAAAGAATTAATTGTAGTGTTATCAATAAAGAAGTTGTTAATAATACAATTCCTATATCCACAGTGTACTGCTTTTGTAAAAACCATGTTCCTATATATATGAGTGCTGCGAGGAGCAGAGGGGTATAAGAATACAGATACGACCTATTAAATTTTGCTTCCCTATATAAGCGTATCCCTGAAAATATATTCATAAATATGCTCACCAGAGCGGAAATGGCAGCAAGCATCACTAACGCATTACTTAACCAAACATTATTGAATGTCAAACTATTTAAAACATATACAATAGGAATACAAACCACCATACGCTTTAAAACGGTATAGCTTCTTGATAACTTAGGATGATTATTTTTATTGATATTCAAATAATTTTTGGTAAATAGGAGTAAGCCATACGTTGCTCCCATAGCGGTAATGACAGATCCTTTATCGGCAATAGTATCATCAAGAGGTCCTAAGGCTAATAGATACCAACTCCAATGAAGGGTGAGTGCTAATAAAAGAATAGAATAATATAAAAGAATTTTATGCCTTAAAATTAAGTAAGAGGCTAAGTGATAAATACCAAAAACGCCAAAAACGGCGGTAAATACACTAGTTACTAGATACTTAAAATCTTCACTATTCATAATAAACCACAATGTTGATTAAGGATACTTATTTAAATTTAAAAACAATAATTCGTAATCCTAATTTTTTTAACTATTTTTTTAGCTTTGGTGATGTGCTGATTTGTGGAAACAGTAATAATAGAGCACGAACAAGTTCTATAGCTTACTGAACAATATCTGGTAATTATACCCTGTAAACAGATTGTTTGTAAAAACTATAAGATGTCTTTTTTGTTCTTTTATGACACTGTTCGTAATGCTAATAAATACTAAAAATGTTAGGGATTGTTTACCTAATAGAAGTATAGCTTATAGCTAAGGTGTTTTAAAAATTCCAGTAAAACGACTTTTACATAATGGCTAACGATATAAAACACCTACGGCGT
>JANQTG010000099.1:0-1354 GCA_030731855.1 Cellulophaga sp.
CAGGCAAAAGTTGCCTACGCTGATATGTACGGAACAACACAACAAACTTTTTTAGGATTTACCTTTACAGAAGACCTTATGGTAGGTATGGTTTCTACTGTAATGACTATTCTAATATTAGTCGCTTCAGAAATTATTCCTAAAACTATAGGTGCAACCTATTGGCGCCAATTAGCAGGTTTTACAGCGACTACACTTAAAATTATGGTGGTGGTTTTAAAATATACAGGCCTATTATTTGTGCTTCAATTTTTTACTAAATTAGTAGGTGGAAAAGGGCATCATGGCAGCGTATTAAGTAGAGAAGATTTTACTGCAATGACCGATATTGCCCATGAAGAAGGGGTTTTTCAAAAATCAGAATCTACTATTATTAAAAATCTACTTCGTTTTAATGAAGTATTGGTAAAAGATATTATGACACCTAGGGCTGTTGTAAAAATAGCCTCTGAGAGTAGAACGGTTATGGATTTTTTTAAGGAAAATCCGAAATTACGCTTTTCTAGAATTCCTGTTTATGGAGGAAAAGTAGATAATATTACCGGTTTTGTACTAAAAGACACCATTTTAGAAGAAATTATCAACGAAAATGGTCATGTGACTCTAGGTGAAATTAAAAGACCTTTAACTATTACCGAACGTGATACACCTATTCCAAAATTATTTGACACCCTTATCACCAAAAAAGAACATATTGCCCTGGTTGTTGACGAATATGGTTCTGTGAGTGGTTTGGTTTCTATGGAAGATGTCATTGAGACTTTATTAGGACTTGAAATTATGGATGAAACCGATAATGTAGCTGATTTACAATTACTAGCCCGTAAAAATTGGGAGACAAGAGCTAAAGAAAGTGGTGTTATTGAACAAAAACCAAAGTAAACTTGAAAGAAATAGCGTTTATAAATACGCCGCTAGGCGTTGCTAAAATTGAAGGCGACCAAGATGGCATTTCCGAGATTACCGTTTTAGAAAATGGTGAAGAAATTACCCAAGTAATTCCTGAAATTCTGGAAGATGCCGTATACCAATTAAGAGAATATTTTGAAGGTGCTCGGCAAGAGTTTACTTTCACCTTAAACCCAGAAGGCACTGATTTTCAAAAAAAAGTCTGGAATGCTTTAGCTGAAATTCCATTTGGCAAAACAGTTTCATATCTTGAACTTTCAAAAAATTTAGGCGATACCAAAGCCATTAGAGCGGTAGCATCTGCGAATGGCAAAAACCCTATTTGGATTGTAGTTCCTTGCCACAGAGTTATCGGTAGCGATGGTTCTTTAACGGGCTATGCTGGTGGTTTACATCGTAAACAATGGCTTTTGGAGCATGAAAGTCCGTATAAACAAGCTTCTTT
>JANQTG010000099.1:1454-14925 GCA_030731855.1 Cellulophaga sp.
AAAATACCGAAAATGATTTTCCTGATAAACACTTTAATATTTTAATGACGCTTATTTTGGGTATTAGTTGGTTTATCGGGACTCAATTTTTTATTGAGCAACAAAGACATCCTAAAAAATGGCAAGTACTAAAAATAGTCGTATTAGCTTTACTTATTGGCTTTTACTTTTACATGCCTTTTGAGCATCGTTATGATAGTAATCCTGAATATTTAATTCGGTTTTTTCTATTTTTAATTGCAGGTCATTTGTTCGTATTGATAGCGCCATTTATTACAACCTGGGACAAAAATGCCTATTGGAATTATCTTAAAACCATAGCTATATCAATTATTAGAAGTGGTTTCTTCTCTTTAATTCTTTATATTGGTTTAGCGCTTGCACTAGCTGCCATTGACGCACTTTTTGATATCAATATTCAAAGTAAAAGATATGGACAAACCTTTATTTTTTGTTTAGGAATCGTAAATACACTGGTTTATTTGTCCGATTTTCCTAAAAACATACACGAACAAACACAAATTCATTTTCAAAAAGCTTTAGAGGTTTTAGTAAAATATATTCTGATTCCACTTATTATTTTATACTTAATTATTCTTTATGCTTATAGTTTTAAAATACTTATTGAGTGGGAACTTCCTAAAGGTTGGGTTTCTTATTTAGTCATAGCATTATCGCTTTTAGGCTTTGTTATACAGGTGATTATTAATCCTATTCAAAAAGAAATCAAATCTTGGGCTATCAATAAATTCTATCCGTATTTTTATATTTTATTATTACCCTTATTAGTTTTACTATTTATTGCTATTTTTAGAAGAATAACGGATTACGGAATTACAGAAAATCGATATTTCATAGTAGCAATTGCCGTGTGGATTTTATCAATTACTTTATACTTGTTGTTCAGTAAAAAGAAGTCATTAAAAATACTGCCAATAAGTTTATTTTCTATCGCTATACTTTCTTCTTTTGGATTTTGGGGAGCAATCAGCGTTTCTAATAAAAGCCAGGCAAATCAGTTTAAGAATTTGTATTCTAAAGCTTTACAAGAAAACAAATTAATTTCTCAAACTGATTATATTAGATTACAAAGTATTTTAGATTATTTAGACGAAAGAGAGTCTATTACAAAATTAGACCAAATTACAGGTTTATCAATGGAGCGTTTTAGAGATACTTTGAATAGTGACTATCGCAATAAAGGTTGGTTGAATACTGCAAAAATATGGGACTCTTTAAATTTAAAAGTTGATTCAACTACGATGGTCGAAGGTAATTCTAACAATAAGTATTATAATTACTATCAAAACTGGAATACTAATTTTACGCAATCTATTGCCGAATATGATTCTTTTAGAACGCTAAGCATAAATGCTAATGCACAAGTAGCTAATACAGGAAATAAAGATTTCTATATTAAATTTAACAATCCAGAAATTCTGATTGAATTTTACGATGTTTTAAATGATAGTTTACTGATGGAATTAAATTTAAAAAAGGAATTAGAAAAATTCACTCTTTTAGGAGAAAATTTGTATGATATTCCTCAAGAAAAAATGGTAATTAGTGCCAAAAATGAAGCTTTTTCTTATAAAATAATTATATCACAATTATCTTTTGATAAAGAAAATGATACTATTAAATTTTATAGTTTAAATGGCTTTTTACTTTCAAAAAAATAGTAATTATGTTACAGAAAATAAACTTAGAACACCTACTTTTTTTAGATATTGAAACTGTTCCTGAGGAAGAGAGTTTTCAAGATTTAGATGAAAACAAAAAAGAACTTTGGGAACATAAATCGCAATACCAACGTAAAGAAAATGTTAGCGCGGAAGAATTTTACGAACGTGCTGGTATTTGGGCAGAGTTTGGAAAAATAGTATGTATCTCTGTTGGTTATTTTAAGATTAATGGAGGCAAAAGAACGTTTAGAGTTACCACTTTTCA
Organism: Cellulophaga sp.; assembly: GCA_030731855.1. Lineage (GTDB taxonomy): Bacteria > Bacteroidota > Bacteroidia > Flavobacteriales > Flavobacteriaceae > Cellulophaga. Next base: position 3,405 of record JANQTG010000099.1, read on the forward strand.
TGGAGACGAAGCCAAATTATTAACCGAATTTAAAAAGCTATTAGAAAGTCATTTTGATGCCCCTAAATATTTACTTTGCGGACATAACGCCAAAGAATTTGATTTTCCGTACATCGCTAGGCGCATGTTGATTAAGCAAATAAATTTGCCTACAAAATTAAATTTATTCGGTAAAAAACCTTGGGAAATTCCGCATTTAGATACCATGGAGCTTTGGAAATTTGGTGATTATAAACACTACACGTCTCTAAAATTAATGGCGAATGTACTCGGTATTCCGTCACCTAAAGGGGATATTGATGGCAGTATGGTACGCAGTGTTTATTATGATGATAAAGATTTAAAGCGCATTATCAACTACTGTGAGTTAGATGTAGTGACTACCGCACAGGTCTTTTTAAGACTCAAAAATGAAGCCTTATTGGCAGACGATGAAATTGTGAGTGTATAAACCAAAAAAGCAAAACTCGTAAGTTTTGCCTTTTCATTCACTAACCAATCTAATTAAAACTAATTTTTTATAAACTTCATGGACTGTTGCTCGCCATCTTCAAAAATGGTCAAAGAGTAGAGACCGGTAGATAAATCATCAACGGCAATAGCGTTAAAAGCTGCCTTTCCTTTTTTGATGGTAATGCCGTTAGTGGAAACAATACTATAATAAGCCCTGTCACTTAAGTTACCATCAATCGTAATTTTATCTGTAGTTGGGTTCGGATAAACCGAAAATTTTAAGTTTTCAATAAGCGACATTTCTTGCAGTTCTAATACAAGATTAATTTCAGTATCAATACCTTTAAAAAGGAAGTTTTGTAGCTCTGAAAATTCAGAAAAAACGCTTGCTGTACAATTAGTTCGAACCCTAAATTCATAATTTTTATCAATAGTTAAACCTTGCAATTTAACCGTATTGGTTTCCGTAAAAACAGTCTGCCAATCAGTGTCATTCACTTCTTTATAGTGCACTTCAAAAAAAGCATCTTTAGTAGCATCCCAATGTAACTGAGTACTTGAAGCATCAGCCGAAGCTACCTTAAAGTTTTGAGGAGCTACAGCTTCACATTCTGTTACTTTTGCGCCAGAAACAATCAAAGAAAAATTTTGAACACCATTGGTGATTTTTCCTTTATGTGTTACCGTTATCGTATACGTTCCTGTGGCGTTATTAATTTTTATTTTTTCAAAAGGATCGACCTTATTATCTCCGGTGGTTGCAGGTGACGAAGCTTGTTTAGGATTTAATACCCAAGGATAAAACGTTTCATTATTTTTAGTTATTCTAATATCTAAATCGTTTACTAAAGCAGGAGTTTCATCATTCAGATTTCCTTTATTTATAAAATTTCCAACAGGATCTGTCCAAGAGATAGACGCTAATAAACTTTCCCCTTCTTTAGCATTTACCGTTATGCTATACACCTGATTTTCTTTTAAACTAGCTTCAATAATAAAAGAAGAATAATCTGTTGTTGTAATAATCTCAGCAGCACTTTTTGCATTAATAACACCCCATCCCATTTTATAATCAGGTCCTGGCGTATCTACATCATCTGCACTATGTAGCACCAAACCTTTTAAGGTTGCTGCTTTCATATAGCGCTTATTTAAACGTTGGTAATATTCTTGTAATAATACCATAGTACTGGTAATACCTGGAGCGGCCATTGAAGTTCCTGAATACGTATCATAACTAGTATTCGTAGTTGATTGTGTAGATATAATATTTTCACCACTACCTGCAATATCTGGTTTTATTCTACCATCATCCGTAGGACCGTGGCTACTATAATTTGATACAATTGCTTTTTTTAGATTGCCTTTAGCATCAACATCTGTTTCAACTGCGGCAACATTAATTCCGTTTTTTGAGGTTGAAAAACCCAATAAAAGGTCGAAACCGTCAGCATTTTTACCGAAAACAGGCGAATCATTAAAGTTGAGTTTTTGAACGTTTCCTGCGGCGGTTACCATCAAATAATAAGGGGCATTGTACATTATTTTATCCCAATCTTGAGATACCTGAATATAGGCTCCAAAATACCAATCGGGTACAAAGTCTGGACGAATGCCGTAAGAATGGTTTGATAAAAGTAAGCCTTCAGATGCAGCATTTGCGACCTCAACTTTATCGGCTTTCCAATCGTTGCTAATGGCACTTGCGTTATAAGCAACACCTTTTGCTTTAGATTTTATGCCTTTTGATATCATAGCACCCAAAACCATCGTTGCATGCGGACTTACCTCAGCTTTTTCATCAGCCACTACTCTAGTATCGTATTCCTGGTGAGTTGTTAGCGCCTTACCAGCATCCCAAACACCAACATTCATGTTTTTACCGCTTAAACCTAAATTTAATAAACCGCCATCATATAAGGTATTTGCTCTTGATACTTCACTTGCTTTAGTACTAAAAGTACTGTAGAATAAAGGAGTACCATCTGACCCTACATCCACTAATTCGATTTGATTCCCGTCGGCTAAAGTTTCTGATAATTTTAAGTTATTTACTTTTGCAAACTGCTGTATAGTCTTTTCTGTAGCTATAAATTGATGCTGAAAATCTTGACTTACATGTTGAATACGAGTTTTACTTGAAGTATCATCACTTGTAATCTTAGCTTTAGTAGAAACTTGTGAAAAAGCAGTACTGCCTAATACTAGAGAAGCTAAAGCGAACAAGTAAACCCGATTTGGGAAAAGGTTTTTGTAGTCCATAAATATTTATTTAGTAAGATTTGGACTACAAATATATTCTATAAAGAAATATTAATCGATTAAAAACGTATTTTTTCGATGAAATGCACTTTTATAGCGATTTAGCTAAGTATATTATGGGACTATTTATTATATTTTAATTGAATATAGACCGGAAAATGATCGCTGTAGCCTCCCATGTACCTGCTTCCAACGTAAGTTCTAAACGGATTACCCTTGTATTTGCCTTTAAATTCTCTTAAAAACTCTGCATCAAAAATGTTAGCCGAATTATAGCTGTGTGTTTTCTTTTGGTAATTCAAAAAACTATGCGAAATCATGATTTGATCGAAAAGTGACCAACTAAATTTATAATTAGCACTGCCTCTTTTTGAGGTCAATAATTTTTCCATAGGATGGAAAAACTTGTCTGTTTGTAACAATTTTTTGATGCTTTCAGCCTTCGGACCATCATTAAAATCGCCCATTACTATATAATTTGGATGTTGATACTTTTCCTCAACAATCTTCATAAATTCAATAATGGTTTCTGCTGCTTTAAGACGCTTATACTCAGTTTCGTCACCACCATCTCGCCGAGAAGGCCAATGGTTCACAAAAACATGTACTTCTTCTCCATTAAGTTTTCCATGTACATATAAAATATCTCTAGTCATATCTTGTTGTTCGTCTAAATTATAGACCAAAAGTGGAATGGGTTCCGAAGCTATAATTTCGAAAAATCGTTTGTCATAAATTAGTGCGGTATCAATGCCTCTTTCATCAGGTGAATCATAATGCAGATAGGCATATTCTTCATTTTTTAAAGCATTCACTTGTATTAAGTCTCTCAATACAGTTTTATTTTCCACTTCAGAAACGCCTATAAGTGTAGGTAATTTTCCCGCTGTCTTTACTCCTATTTTTGCTATCGTAGTTCCTAATTTATTCAATTTAGAATTATAGCGTTCTGGCGTCCACTTTAAAAGTCCGTTTGGCGTATAATTTCTATCTAATTTATTCGGATGATTTAGGGTGTCAAAAAGGTTTTCTAAATTATAGAAGGCAATAGTAAAAAGTGAGGTATTGAGCTTTTTCTTAAATAAAACTGATTTTAATTTGCTCCAAGTGCCAATACCTATATTTTTTAGTTGTTTCTCCGTATTCATTATTTTTATTCTATGTTTTTCTAAAATGCGGCACTAGGTGAGTTAATACTCTTCGAAAGACTCACAATAACTTTTAATTATCGCAAAAACTAAAAGAAAAGCTGGTTTAAAATTTTTTTTGACCCTTTAAAAGGTTGTTTTTCAAAAATACAAAATAGCTATCCTACTATTCCGTAAATTTGTCGTATAATTTAGTATATGATAGAGCAAAAGGAAATAGATTACGAAAGAACAGTTCTTATTGGCGTTATAAATAGAGATCAGAATGAAGCTAAAGTAAAAGAATATCTTGATGAGCTAGAGTTTCTTACCTATACGGCAGGCGGCGAAGTGTATAAACGTTTTGTGCAAAAGGTAGATGTACCCAATCCGAAAACCTTAATCGGAAGTGGAAAAATGAAAGATGTAGAAGCGTATGTAGAAGAGCATGAAATTGGCTGCGTTATTTTTGATGATGAATTAAGTCCTGCACAACAACGAAACATCGAGAAACAATTAAAGTGTAAAATTCTAGATCGTACACACCTTATTCTAGATATTTTTTCACAAAGAGCGCAAACAAGTTACGCTAGAACGCAAGTTGAATTAGCACAATACGAATACTTGTTACCTAGACTTACTGGTCTGTGGACACACTTGGAGCGCCAAAAAGGGGGTATTGGTATGCGTGGACCAGGAGAAACTGAAATTGAGACAGATAGACGTATTGTGCGCGATAGAATTACGCTTCTAAAGAAGAAATTGCTTAAAATAGATCGGCAAATGGAAACGCAACGAGGCAATCGCGGTGCATTAGTTCGGGTGGCTTTAGTAGGGTATACCAACGTTGGTAAATCTACCTTAATGAATGTAGTTAGTAAAAGCGAAGTATTCGCCGAAAACAAATTATTTGCCACTTTAGATACCACAGTTCGCAAAGTCGTTATTGGTAACTTACCCTTTTTATTAAGTGATACTGTTGGCTTTATTAGAAAATTACCTACGCAATTGGTGGAGAGTTTTAAAAGCACTTTGGATGAAGTTCGTGAGGCCGATTTATTATTGCACATTGTTGATATTTCGCATCCACAATTTGAAGAACAAATAGCATCGGTAAATAAAACCTTAGGAGAAATAAAAAGTGCAGATAAAAAAATTATTATGGTTTTTAATAAGATAGACCAGTATAAGCACGAAACAATTGATGAAGATGATTTAATTACCGAAAGAACAGAAAAGCATTTTACACTCGATGAATGGCGTAAAACTTGGATGCGAAAAGTTGGTGACCGTGCTTTGTTTATTTCGGCACTAAATAATGATAACTTAGATGAATTTAGAAAAAGAGTATACGATGAGGTTAGAGACATTCATGTAACTCGTTTCCCTTATAATAATTTCTTGTATCCTGAACATTTAGATGAATATTAATCTTTCTTTTTTATTGTTCATTTAAAAAAATGGCTTTTCATCGGTATTTTTTTACCGTTTAAATTTTCACTACAAAAATGAATAGGTTGACAACAAAAAAGTATTTTATTTTGACATTGGTTTTATCTTTGACCTGTGTTTAAGTAAGCCTTTTTCCCCTAAATTGAATCTTATACAATACCTTAAAAAGCACTATAGATTTCTGAATCTTGCGCTTCACTTACAGATCGCTTTTTTCAAAAAAGAATATGTATAAAATGTAAACCTCTTTAAAATTCCATGGAATTTTAAAGAGGTTTTTTCTTAGCCATAAACGTCCTCAAGTCGGGGCAAGCTCGCTACTAAAAATCTATTTTTTAAAAAATGCAGTTAAACTAAGTTGAATAAGGTTACGTTTAATTTGACTTTTTAAAAATTTTGTATACATTACAGTTAATTCGCAAAAGGCTTATTTAAAAGATCTTAAACACTAAAATAAAAAAATATGAAACACATTATCACTGCATTTATTTTTACAGCACTTTTGATTAGTTGTAATACATCAGACAAAACTAAAAATACAACCCTAGAATCTGATGCCACAGAAATTATTTCTGACAGTAGTTCAAACGATACTAAAAAACTATTTAAAGCTATTGATACAGACGAAGCTTTGATTGCCACCTCACTAATGGCCGCTCCAAAAGAAAGTAGAGCAAATGCCAAAGTAATTGGCTACAACATGGCTGGTGAATTTGTTACATTGAAAGATGGAGATAACGAATTTATTGTTCTCGCTGATGATCCTAAAAAAGATGGTTTTAACGCTGCTTGTTATCACAAAGACCTTGAACCTTTTATGGCAAGAGGAAGAGCCTTAAGAGCCGAAGGTAAAACAGCTCAAGAGGTTTTTGATATTAGAGAAGAAGAGATGAAAACTGGGAAACTCGAAGTCGCTACGGGCTTAACCCTCCATATTTACTATGGTGAAAAAACGCTATATGATCCTGAAACTTCAAAAGTTGAAGACGCTCAACTACGCTATGTGGTGTATATGCCTTGGGCAACAGCTGCTTCTACAGGTTTGCCTGAAGCTCCAATGGCATCAAACCATCCTTGGATTATGAACCCTGGTACACATAGAGCACATATTATGATTTCTCCTTTACCAGAAGTTACGGAGTAGCCCTTACGAACTAATATTATCTCTGAGCATACTATAATTTCTTTAAAAAAAGAATTTAATTTTAAATTTTGATAAAAAAACTACACATACCATTTCTTGAAATCATTCATGAAAATAACGACTATATAGTCGTTAATAAAACAGCGGGACTAATAAGTGAAAAGAGTCCTTTTGAGGATTGTTCTGTGGAAGACCAAGTTTTTAATCATATTTTAAAAAAAAAACCAAAACCCTATATCGGTGTCATTCATAGATTAGATCGTGTCACAAGTGGCGTACTTGTTTTTGCTAAGAAAAAAAGTATTCTAGTAGCTTTTAATACGTTGTTTAGCAGCAGAAAAGTACAAAAAACGTATTTGGCGATTGTGAAAAAAAAGCCCGAAAAAAACAAAGGAAACCTGATGAATTTTTTAGTGAAAAATACCTTAGAAAAAAGATCAGAGGTGTTTCAATCAAAATCAAAAGATAGCTTAGAAGCAAGTCTTTCTTATAAAGTAATAGGTAAAAACAATTTTGGTTATTTGTTAGAAGTAAAACCAAAAACTGGTCGGTTTCATCAAATAAGAGTTCAACTCGCACATATAGGATTACCAATTATCGGAGATGAAAAATATGGTTCAAATAAAGATTACATACCTTTATCTATATGCCTTCATGCATGGAAATTAACCTATCAAGATGCTGAGTCTAAAAACATCAAAACTTTCGAAGCGCCACCCCCAAAAAATGCATTTTGGACGTTCAAATAAATTGATCAAAATTAATTGTATAATGTAGCCTATTTCTTGTACTTTTAATAGTAGGTAATTTATAAAACCTATAATTTATACAACTCGTAAACCTCCTAATTTACCCCAAATGAATACACTAAAACTAGAAATAGGAGAAATTAAAGATATTCGGAAAGTTCGGAGAATTGAGCAAATTTTGAATAAGAAAAAAGGCGTTAATCATGTTTCTGTATCTGCTTCAGGCATGATACAGTTACATTGGAATGGAGATGACAGCATACCATCTGAGATAATTGCATCGGTTAAAAAATTAGGCTTTAATATTCGCGATATAAAAGAGAATAACGAACATTCACAACACGAACATAGTCACGAAATAGCTTCTAAATATCAAGTTTTAGGAGAAAACACCGAACTCTATTTCGCTATTTTTAGTGGTGTATTTTGGTTAGGCGGCGTAATTCTTTCATTCCTATCTGATGTTCCAGCATATTCAGCAACGATACTATTTATTATTGGAGCTGTATTTGGTGGTGTTTTTACGTTTATTACTGCCGGTGAAGATGTACTTCGTGGTAAATTCGAAATAGATTTTTTGATGTTATTTGCCGCAATAGGTGCTGCTACATTAGGAAAATGGGGAGAAGCGGCTCTATTACTTTTTCTCTTTAGCCTAGGGCATGCCTTAGAGCATTATGCTATGAAACGAGCAAGAAAATCTATCGCTGCACTTTCAGATTTAGCGCCTCCGATGGCTTTAGTTAAAAGAAATGGAGAATTGATAGAGATACCTATCGAGCAGCTTAAATTAGGAGATATTATTGTTGTAAAGCCAAATTCAAAAATTGCTGCAGATGGTGTAGTTATTCAAGGAACGAGCCCCGTTAATCAAGCATCTATAACTGGCGAAAGTGTACCGGTAGATAAACACCCTAGCGACCATTGGCAAAATGAAAATGAAATCAATAAATTACTACCCGAACATCGCGTTTTTGCAGGTACCATAAATGGTAGTGGAGTTTTAGAAATAAAAGTTTTAAAAGAGGCGAAAAATAGCACCCTATCTAGACTCATTTTATTGGTAAAAGAAGCTGAAACTCAAAAATCGCTAACGCAACATTTTACTGATAAGTTCGAAAAATATTATGTACCTATTGTTTTAATTGTTGTTATAACATTAATGCTCGCTTTCCTCGTTATTGATGAAAGCTTTGAACAGAGTTTCTACAGAGCCATGTCGGTTTTAATTGCTGCTTCTCCTTGTGCGTTAGCCATATCAACCCCGAGTGCCGTATTAGCAGGAATTGCACGTGCCGCTCGACAAGGTGTTTTAATTAAAGGAGGTCGACCACTCGAAGATTTAGGCGGATTACAAGCAATCGCTTTTGATAAAACAGGAACCTTAACCGAAGGTAGACCAACATTAACTCACGCCATTCCATTTGGAAATACGACCAAAGTAGAGCTCCTAAAAATCGCCATTGCAGTTGAAACTTTAAGCGATCACCCATTAGCAGCAGCGATAGTTGAAGGTGGAAAAAAGGAACTTGGAAACATAGAAATTTCGAAAGCTGAAAACCTAAAAGCCTTAACAGCAAGGGGAATACAAGCAAATTGGGAGGGTGGTTTAGTTCATATTGGTAATCGAAGACTATTCGAAGAGCTAACAGGAAAAGAAGTACCAGAAGAAATTAATTTCAAAATGACAGCTTTAGAATCTGAAGGGCATACGGCTATGATTATTCATAAAGATAAAAGCTATATAGGTATTGTCGCTGCTATGGATGTCGCTCGGCCAGAAGCTATTAAAACACTTGCCGCTTTAAAAAAAATGGGGATTAAGCGTATGGTGATGCTGACTGGTGATCATCAAAAAGTTGCTGATGCTATCGCAAAAACTATTGGGATAACAGATCCGATGGGTAGTTTATTACCCGAAGATAAAGTGAAGATTATAGAACAGTTAAAACAAAAAGTGGGTAATGTTGCCATGGTCGGTGATGGTGTAAATGATGCTCCTGCAATGGCAAGAAGTACGGTTGGTATTGCCATGGGTGCCGCAGGTTCTGATGTTGCTTTAGAAACTGCTGATATTGCACTTATGGCAGATAAATTAGATAACCTACCGTTTGCCATAGGACTCAGTAGAAAAGCAAAACAAATTATAAAACAGAACTTAGTGATTAGTTTAGGGATGGTAGCTATTTTAGTTCCGATGACCGTTATGGGAACAATCGCTATTGGACCTGCCGTTGTAGGTCATGAAGGTTCTACATTATTAGTGGTATTGAATGCTTTGAGGCTGTTGAGATATGAATTATAAACTGTAAAAACGATTAAAAACTTAGCAACAAAGGTTAATCGATTTTAAGTAAAGTTATCTAATGATAAAGATGAATCAAGAAGTAAGCGTATATATAAATAATCTTAAAAAATGGCAGGTAGAATTAACTACGCTTCGAAAAATAATTATCGCAAGCGGACTTTCCGAGGACTATAAATGGAAACATCCCTGTTACACAAAAGATGGAAAAAACATTCTTTTAATTCATGGATTTAAGGATTACTGTGCTATTTTATTTATTAAAGGAGCGTTGTTAAAAGACCCTAAAAATATTCTAATAAAGCAAACCGAAAACACACAAGCAGCAAGACAAATACGATTTACAAATGTGTCGGAAATTGCAACTATTGAACCAATAATCAAGCAATATATTATTGAGGCTATTGGAATTGAACTCGCTGGACTCAAAGTCAAAAAGAAAAAAGCTATTGTAGAAATACCGTTCGAATTAGAAGAAAAATTTAAAGAAAATCCTGAATTCAAAAAAGCATTTAATGCCTTAACTTTGGGGCGGCAAAATGGCTATCTTTTACACTTTGTAAAACCCATACAATCTAAGACAAAAACCGCTAGAATTGAGAAAAATATAGCGCGTATTTTAAATGGTTACGGACTAACAGATTGTACTTGCGGACTTACAAAACGAAAACCTAATTGCGATGGCTCTCATAAATATATATAAAAGCGCTATCTGTAATCATTATACCAGTATCTAAAAAAATGAAAAAAATATTGATTTTGAGTATTACAAGTCTACTATTATTTTCTTGTAACGATAAGAATGATTCACCAGAAAATAAAGCTGTCAGCAAAGCTATCGCAGTCTATAACCAAGCCTATCAAGAAAATTTTGAGGCAGACAAGATTGATGATATTCTTTTGAATGCGACCAATGCTTATGTTTTAATTGATCCTTTTGTTAATAATAACCACACCTCAATTGCGGCTATTCAAGCAAAAGGAAACGAGGTTGGTGCCTATATAAGTATTGGTACTGGCGAAACATACCGAAATGATTTTACAGAATTACAGCCTTTTTTAGTCGCTAAACCATGGGATGAATGGCCAGACGAATATTTCATAAACTCCACCACCACTGGCGTAATCGAAATAATGAAAGCTCGCATTGATCAAATAGCTATTTGGGGTTGTGACTGGGTAGAGTTCGATAATATGGACTGGTCTTTTTACGAGGAATCAAGAAACAAATATTCATTTGAAGTTACTAAAGCACAAGGTATCGCCTATTACCAAGAACTTTGCGCTTATGTACAACAAAAGGGAATGAAATGTATGGCTAAAAATACGGTAGAAAATGCCGTTAATTTTGATGGTGTTTTATATGAATCTTATAATGATGATAAAAATTGGTGGAACGCATCTGGTGCTCAAAGTTTTTTAGATGCTGGAAAGTTAGTCATCGTTAATCATTATAACGAAACCAATTGTGGACAGGTGTATTCAGAATATAAAGGAATTTACACCACTAGTTTATCTTTTATTTGTGAGGATGCTAACCTAAAAAAATATGTTCATTTTAATGAGTAATTAATCTTTAAGTCCACATGAGTTTAACGCCCAAACAAGAAAATTTTTATAAAAAATGGGAAATAAAAAGAGCTAATAAAATTAAATACCTATTAATTAATGGCTTGTTGTATTGGGCTTTACCTTTTTCTCTATTTTTGATGATGTTCGAATTGTATGACCAACAATTTATCTTCTCTACGAGTATTTTAATTAAATTTTTAAGCGTTTTCGTTATTACCGGAGTTTTAGGTATTTTAAAAGCACTGTTGTCTTTTAATACCATTGATAAAAGTTATTTAGCACTTAAAAATAAGGAAGAAATATAGTCTAAAATTATTATCTGCGTGATTAAAATATTACACCATGAAAAACATAGTATTCTTCTTCATAAGTCTATTGTTTGCTAGTATTATCTCTGGACAATCAGAAAAGCCAGAGAACAAAAGAGTTACAAATGCCTTTATAACCAATTATAATA
>JANQTG010000099.1:15025-18627 GCA_030731855.1 Cellulophaga sp.
ACAAAATCCTTTCCAAATAATACACAACTTTCTTTCGCCATTATTAAAAATGGAACTATAAATTTTTATGGGATTAAAAAAAAGAACGACACTATTTTGAACATAAATAATAGCCGTACTATTTTCGAAATAGGTTCTATCACGAAAGTATTTACCGCAACCTTACTTGCTAATGCCGTTTTGAACAAAAAAGTTAAGCTTAATGATGCTATTAATCCCTATTTTGACTTTCCATTTTATAATCAAACTAAAATAAGCTTTAAACAACTTGCCAACCATACCTCTGGTTTATCAAGATTACCTAGTAATTTAGATGTAAGTTTAAACCCTGAAAATCCGTATAAAGACTATTCTAAAACTGCTTTAGATGCTTATTTAGCCGATTACTTAAGTATTTCAGAAAGTACTAAAAACACATATGAATATTCAAATTTAGGAGCTGGCTTATTAGGCTATACTTTGGGCAAATTAGAAGGATTAAGTTTTGAAGAACTCTTGATTAAAGATGTCTTTACAAAATATAAGATGGTAAATTCAACTACTAATTTTGCCAACGCAAAAGGAACTTTAATAAAAGGTTTAGATGTAGAAGGAAAGGAAGTCGCCAACTGGGAATTTAATATTTTGACTGGTGCTGGTGGCATGTTATCGAATGTAGAAGATTTATCAAAATTTGCGTTCGCGCAGTTTGATGCTTCTCACATAGATTTGACACTTACAAAACAGCAAACTTTTCAAATAGACGATAATACGGCTATTGGTTTAGGTTGGCACATCAAAAATCAAAATACTGATAAAACTTGGTATTTTCACAGCGGCGCTACTGGTGGTTATACCGCATCTTTTCTATTAGATTGTGATGCTAAAAATAGTATTATTATCCTTTCTAATGTTTCCGCTTTTAATCCAAATATGATAAATATTGATTCCTTAAGTTTTGAATTAATGCTATCACTTTATGAATAATATTATTTGGTAGTTCTTTTTTGATTTATATTAATTAGATTCTGGCAATCTTCTAACAACTCAGCGGTATAAAACTACAAGTCAGTCATAAAAATAGATTAAAGCACCCATAATTGTTGATTTTTGGCCTAATAAAACCAACAAATTATGGAAGCAACGATTAAAATTTTCATTTACATTCACGCTTTTTTCGGCGGATTAGGACTTATTACTGGTATTGGCAGTATTCTCGTTAAAAAGGGAAGTAATCCTCATAAAAAATTAGGGAAATTATTTTCTATAGGAATGATTACCAGTTCTTTAATCTCAATACCAATAGCTTGTATGCCAAATCATGAAAATTTATTTCTCCTATTAATAGGGCTTTTCACTATTTATTTGGTGGTTTCTGGTAATCAAATAATGACGTTTAAGTCTAAAAATAAGAAGCATGCCACGGCTGTCGATAAAATAATATCAGGTACTATGTTACTGCTCTCAGCAGCCATGGTTTTGTATGGTAGCTATGGTTTAATTACGGGGAATATGGGGTATTTGCTATTTGTGTTTTTTGGTGGTTTCGGACTTTCGTTAAGCATTAGAGATTTTATTTTTTATAAAAAATTTAGTACTATCAAAAATGGATGGCTTGCAAACCATATTGGCAAAATGGTCGGAGCATTAATTGCTTCTTTTACTGCCTTTATTGTTGCAGGAATGGGTTATGACACTCTGTTGGCATGGATTTTACCTTCTATTTTAGGTACTATCTATATTGTATATTGGCGAAGAAAATTAACTATAAAATCGCTTGTAAAATCAAGCTAAATAATTCTCCTTTTTGATTCCCTAAAAATTCCTTAAATGAAATTAAATTTAAAGGAAACCACTTATCTTTAATAGCTAAACCTTTTTTTCTAAAGATACACCATCATATAATAGAGAAATTATTTTACTACTTTAACCATGACTCTACAAAAAATAGATAAAGAATTATCTGATATTCTACAACATATTATTAATCACGAAAATAGCATCAATTCAGAAATTGCTCAAGTACATAAAGATTATACATTAAGTGCCAAAAATTTATATCGCTATTTAGTATTGCGAAGTTTTGATTTAAGAAAATACCACGATACACTTTCTGATTTAGGATTATCGTCTATTCGATCGGCAGAAGGCTATGTGTTCAGCAATTTATATAATGTGGTAAAAAACTTGCGCCTTATTCAAAAAACGTCCTTTAAAATAAAAGCCGATATTGATAAAATCGGTTATAAAAAAAGTAAAAAGCTCTTAAAAAAACATGCCAATAGTCTTTTTAACCAAACGTACAAAAAGCATTTTACAGAAATTATGGTAACGCTACCGAACGAGGCTGCTGAGGATAAAGAAATGATAAAAGACATGGTTTTGAGTGGTATGGAAATAGCGCGTATTAACTTAAGTCATGGTGATTTGGATATCTGGACTAAAATGGTCTTAAATATTCATGAAGTTCAAAAAGAAACCAAGCAAAAAGTAAAAATTTATATGGATTTATCGGGTCCAAAAATAAGAACCTCAAGCATCGAAATTCAGAATAAAAAAGGAAAAACTAGCAACGCTATACCGATACGAGTTGGAGAACATATAATACTTACAAAAAAAGATATTCTAGGAAAAGCATCTGTTTTTGGCAAAAAAGAGGAACAAGTTGAAAAAGCAATTGTGGGTGTTTTGTTGCCTCAAATTATTGATGATGCCCAAGTTGGCGATTCGGTTTTATTTGATGATGGAATGATTAAGTCTAAGATTATTGCGAAAAGTGAAGCCGAATTAGAACTTGTGATTACCCATAGCTATAAAACAAAATTAGGAGAACATAAAGGCATAAACTTACCAAATACGATTCTGAATTTACCTGCACTAACAGAAAGTGACTTAGAGAATTTACCTTTTGTTTGTAAACACGCTGATATTGTAGGCTACTCTTTTGTTCGCACAGGAGCAGATGTTCAAAAACTATATGACGCACTAAACGAATATAAAGCTGATGATATTGGGGTAGTTTTTAAGATAGAAAATAAAGAAGCTTTTGAGAACTTACCCGAGATTTTAATTTCAGGGATGCAACGCGATAAAATTGGAGTGATGATTGCTAGGGGCGATTTGGCTGTCGAAATAGGTTTTGAGCGTATTTCTGAAGTTCAAAATCAGATTTTATGGTTGTGCGAAGCTGCACACGTTCCTGTAATATGGGCCACTCAGGTTTTAGAAAATTTAGCTAAAACAGGTATGCCTACAAGAGCTGAAATAAGTGATGCCGGTTTGGGAGTACACGCAGAATGTGTTATGCTAAATAAAGGGCCTTATATTAATGAAGCTATAAAAGTGCTGAAGAATATTTTAATTAGAATGGAAGGTCATTCTTTTAAAAAGAAAAACGAATTAAGGGCGCTTAACCTTTCTAAAAAATATATTTCAAAATTAAAAAATACTAACCAATTATAAGAATATCGTACTAAAGGCAAAAAAAATCAGAATTAGTTTTTGCATTATTTCTATGAAATGAATTCAATTCATAAACTGATATAAACAAAGTTACTGAATTACTTAAAACGCTATAAAAAAGCAGATTATCAAATAGAAAATTAAAAAACTAAGGTCACTCA
>JANQTG010000100.1 GCA_030731855.1 Cellulophaga sp.
TAAATAATGCTACTTTTTCAACCATTAGCTTTGGAGTACAAATTAAAATAGAATAAACTATTAAAAAGCAGTCAACAGTAATAGGCTGAATATAGTTTATCTGCCCTCTGCAACGCAAAACTGTATACTTTAAAAAGTTTTCAGAACCTGAAGGTAGATGTGCTAAAATGAAAAGTTTTATTATAATTAAAGTCAATTAGCATTATTCTCCCATAAACAATGCTTTCAACTCAGTAGCATCGTTAGGCTTCATTTTACCAGCTAAAACCAAACTCAATTGCTTTCTACGAAGTGCCGCGGCGTAGCGTTCTTTTTCTAAATCGCTTTCTGGAACAATTTGAGGAACTTCTGTTGGCTTTCCAGTATCATCAACCGCAACAAAGGTATAAATAGCATCATTTGCCTTAGTTTTAGTACCTGTAAAACGATCTTCCATCCAAACATCAATATAAACCTCCATAGAAGTTTTAAAAGCTCTTGAAACAGCTGCTTCAACAGTTACTACACTTCCAACAGGAACAGATTGGTTAAAAGCCACATGATTAACGGACGCAGTAACCACAATTCTGCGACTATGTCTTCTGGCAGCAATACTCGCAGCACGGTCCATACGTGCCAGTAACTCGCCACCAAAAAGATTATTTAAAGGGTTGGTTTCGCTCGGTAAAACCAAATCTGTCATTACCGTTCTAGATTCACTTGGAGTCTTAGGGGTCATATTTTAATTTTTGCGCAAAGGTAAGCCTTATGTCAAATGCCGAAAGTCAAAAGTCGAAAGAAATTTTATAGTAACGCGAATAGTTTGCGTTAGAAATTAACAGCGTTACATCAGAAAAGTATTGATTTTTGTTTTGTTTTAAGGAAAATATTGCTTCGAAAAGCTAGCAATAACTAACAACTAGCAACCAACAACTAAAGTGATTACTCTTGGTACAACCAAGCATCAGCAGACTCTGTACTTTTAACGGTTCTTAGGTAGCTTAGCGCTTTATCAACTTCGGTAAAAGTATCGAAACTAACCACATGAAAACCAAACTTGTTTACGCCCACATAATTGGCATTAAAGCCTTTATCTTGTAGTTGTTTAATTTTTTTATCAGCGTTTTCTTTTACTTTAAATGCCCCTGCAATAATATGGTACAGAACGGTATTAGCCTCTTTAGCCATTACTGTAGGTGTTGCTGAAGAAGTTGATGCATTAAGGTTTAAGGCTGGTAATTCTAACGGAGAGGTATCGAAAAAAGTAGCTTCTTCTATCTGGCGGGCTACTTGTTTTTGGGCTTCTTGTTGCACTACTAAGTCTGTCGCTTTATTTTCGTTATAAAAACGGAATCCTGTAAACCCTAAGGCTAAACCTAAAAATATAACCGCTGCGTATTTTAAATAAGGTCTTAATTGTTTGGTTTCTCTTTGCTCGGGTGTAATCATAAAAGGAATTTCTTCCTCTAGTGCTACTACTTGTTCTTTTAAAATTTCACGGGTTATTTTAGCTGAAACGCATGATGATAATCCAAAAGAACTTGTTAAGTAATTTACCTTTACGGCAGGGTCAAAAGAAATTTTACCATCTTTATTTAACCACAATTTCCCAATATTATCAAAGATTAAACGCTCACCTCTCTCGAGTCTATTCTTCCAATCTTTACTTAAAGTAGAAATGCGTTTTAGCATTTCTTCGTAAGTAGTTTTCTCAGCTTCTGCCATGTAAGAAACTAATAAACCGTCGTTAGAAACTAGTTGAGCATTAAAAGACACCTCTTTTGTCGGAGGATAAAAAGTATGGGTTTCTTCCTTTAGAAAGGCCGACTTAGTTTGGGTTAAAAAAGCACCAAATTCAGGCACAATTACACAGTTATATCTGTATAATAATTCTTCTACGTAGTGTTCTAATCTCATCGAAACAAAGATTGTAAAAAAATATAGGGTGTAAAAGGTTGTGGATTACTTTTTATTAACATTTTATTTCATGTAAATTGTAGGCCTAAAGATATAACATACAAATGACTGATAGTGATATCATTGCAACTTTAAGACTGCAACGAATACCCAATATAGGCGATGTTACGGCGAAAAAATTAATTACGCATTGCGGTAGTTCCACGGCTATTTTTGAAGAAAAACGGAATAACTTATTAAAAATAGATGGTATCGGTGCTTTTACTTTAACAAATTTACAAGATAAAATACATTTAGAAGAGGCCCAAGCGGAGTTAGCCTATATTAAAAAGAATGATATTAAGATTACCTATTTTATGGGTGCCGATTATCCTGAATATTTAAGGCATTGTATCGATAGTCCCATTTTACTTTTCAGCAAAGGAAAGATTGATTTAGCGCAGCGTAAAATAATTGGTGTGGTTGGTACCCGAAATATTACAAGTTATGGGAATGCTTTCTGTGAAAAATTGATTGAAGATCTTGCCCCTTTAAACCCCATAATTGTAAGTGGTTTTGCTTATGGCGTTGATATTTGTATTCAAAAAGCAGCTATAAAACACGGTTTGCAAACCATAGGTTGTTTAGCGCATGGCTTAAACCAAATTTACCCCAAAGTACATGCTAAATATATGCCTGATGTAGAAAAAAATGGAGGTTTTTACACCGAATTTTGGTCCACAAGCAGCCCAGAACGAGAAAATTTTCTAAAAAGAAATCGCATTATCGCTGGTATGAGCGAAGCTACTATTGTTATAGAATCTGCCGAAAAAGGCGGTAGTTTAGTAACCGCTGATATTGCACATAGTTATAATCGAGATGTTTTTGCTGTCCCTGGTCGTGCTGAAGATAAATACAGTACAGGCTGTAACAACCTTATAAAACAGCAAAAAGCACACATGCTTACCTCAGCAGCAGACTTAATTTATTTGTTGAACTGGGAATTAGAGGATAAAAAAACAAAACCAGTTCAGAAACAATTGTTCGTTGAATTAGATGATACCGAACAACTTATCTACACTTATTTACAAACTAATGGTAAGCAAGTGTTAGATAGTATTGCCCTAGATTGTAAACTCCCTATTTTTAAAATTTCTTCTACCTTATTAACTATGGAAATGAAAGGCTTAATTCGACCATTGCCTGGGAAATTGTTTGAAGCGCTGTGATTTGGTTTCAGGTTTCAGGTTTGTCCGTTGATGGTTAAAAAAGCTTCGCTTTTTTTAATTTGAAATGCAAAATAAATAATCAGTTAGTTTGATTTCTATTTAAACTTCACCGACTGTTTGGTTTGTTTAGTTTTCTAAGCTCTCAAAATAAGGCAATATCCGGTAATTCAACGATAAATCGATTTACAATATCTTAGAAACTTTATTTTTTAAAATAGTATAAAACACCAAAACCGACTGATTAGTCGGTTTTGATGTTTATATCAGAAAGCTTCGTATTTCTAATTTCGTATTTTCATTAGTCTTAATACTTTGTACTCATTACTTAATACTTTCCAATATTCAATACCCCAATTTTGTTCTAACTCTTGTCAACACTTCATTAGCTACAGTACCTGCTTTCTTTGCACCAATGGCTAAGGCTTTGTCTATTTCTTCTAAGTGATTCATATAATACTGGAACTTTTCGCGTGGTTCGGCAAATTTTGCTACGATTACTTCATACAAGGCTTGTTTTGCGTGGCCGTAACCGTAGTTTCCATTTTCGTAATTCGCACGCATTTCTGCAATTTGCTCTTCATTAGCTAGTATTTTATATAAGGCAAAAATAGTATCCGTATCTGGGTTTTTTGGTTCTTCCATCGGCGTACTATCGGTTTGGATACCCATAATTTGCTTGCGTAACTGTTTGTCTGTTTGAAAAATATTAATCAGATTCCCTTTACTTTTACTCATTTTAGCACCATCAGTACCTGGTATGTACATGGTTTCTTCTTGTATTTTTCCTTCCGGCAGCACAAAAGTTTCTCCTAATTGTGCATGAAAACGAGAGGCAACATCACGCGTCATTTCAATATGCTGCATTTGGTCTTTACCAACAGGAACTAGTTCTGCATCATACAACAAAATATCTGCTGCCATTAACATTGGATAGGTAAACAAGCCAGCGTTTACATCATCTAACCTATCAGCCTTGTCTTTAAATGAATGTGCTAGCGTTAAACGTTGATATGGAAAAAAGCAGCTTAAATACCAAGATAATTCAGCGGTTTGCGGAACATCGCTTTGGCGATAAAAAACAGTTTTAGTAATATCTAAACCAAAAGCCAACCACGTAGCCGCCACAGCATAGGTATTATTCCGTAATTCTTCACCATTTTTTATTTGTGTAAGCGAATGCATATCGGCAATAAATAAAAAAGAATCGTTTTTTGGATTATTTGCCATTTCAATAGCGGGCATAATTGCTCCTAAAATATTGCCTAAATGGGGTGTTCCTGTACTTTGTATTCCTGTTAAAATTCGAGCCATGGGTTCTAAAAAATTATCGTGCAAAGGTAAAAGAAAAAATTCAGGGAAAAAGTCTTGAACGTAACGGAAAAAATAGCTTGCTTTTTTATTCATAGAATTACGCTAAAAAATGTTAATGAACGTTTTAAAAATAGAGTTTCACTAAAATTGTTACTTTTACTTTTATGATTTCAATCTCAAAAAAAATTGGTAGTATTTTCTATCAGATTTGGTTTTATATTTTGGTGGCCATCCCTATTCTGCTATTATTTCCAATATTGATACTTTTATCTGCTTCTGAAAAATGGTATCCTTACTTTTTTTGGATTGCACGCAACATTTGGGCTAATTTTATTTTATTCGGAATGGGTTGTATTCCAAATATAAAACGTGAGCAACAAATTGTAAAAGGCAAAAGTTATATGCTTGTTGCCAACCATACGAGCATGTTAGACATTATGTTGATGCTAAAAGTGAGTCCGAATCCATTTGTATTTGTAGGTAAAAAAGAGCTCGTTAAAATCCCTATTTTTGGAATATTTTATAAAAGAGTTTGTATTATGGTAGATCGCAGCGACACCAAAAGCAGAACAGCGGTGTATCGTAGGGCGCAAAAAAGATTAAATGACGGATTAAGTATTTGTATTTTCCCCGAAGGTGGCGTTCCAGAGGAGCATATTATTTTAGATGAATTTAAGGGTGGCGCCTTTAAAATGGCGATAGCCCATGAGATTCCTATAGTTCCTATGGTTTTTTACGATAATAAAAGAAGATTACCTTTTACCCTAACTAAAGGAAAGCCAGGAAAATCGAGAGTTAAAGTACTTCGATTTTTTGAGACAAAAGAATTAGATGAAGTCCGTAAAATTAGCTTGTCTGGAGAGGTTCGCGAACTGATATTGCAAGAATTGACCATAAAATAATTATACTTCTTTAGTCTACCAAAAGTGCAATCTTAGCATTGACACGATCCATAAAAGGGTGTAAATAATCAGGAACATTGCTTTTAGTTTGGTCTATTCTCCAAGTTCTTAAATTTCCGTTATTCGAATATTGAATAAAAAGTCCCCCGCCATCAGCACAATCTGGGCAACCTAAAAAAGTTTCTTTTTCATTAAGAAGTTGTTTAGGAAAATCGTTCATTAAATCCTTAACAAGGTCAAATTTTTCTATTTCCAAGGAAACAAACTTTAAGTTTTCTCCAGAATAATCTTTCAACTTATCTTTAAATAATTCGTTATCAGTAAGTTTAAAAGTTTGAACACAACCATCTCCTATACACATCCCATAAAAATGACCAAAAATAAGATAATCTTGATCATTCAAATTTTCGTCTTGACTTTCACAAGATTTTAAAACAAAGCTCAGTAGGACGAGTAAAAACAAATTTTTCATGATGATTAATTTTGTAAAAAGATTAAAATCTTAAACTAAACCCACTATACACCCCAACCGAAAAAGGCCTAAAATCACCTGCTACATTAGAAAAGGTATTTAATTGATATTTAAAAATAGGTTCTATATTAAATTGAAGTTTTGGAGAAAATTTATAATTTAAACCAAATCCAAAATTTGTACTAAAATTAAGGTCGTTAATATTGTTCGCTTCGCCCAATTGGGTGGTTTGATCACCAGAATTTAGTAGAATTGCATTATCAATTAAAAATAAAGAGCTTATCCCACCAATGATATTAATCCCAAAACGTTTGTCTAAAACCGAATAATTAAGTTCTAAAGGCACTTCTAAATATCCGAATTGTTGCGATAAATTACCGTCTAAGGTAGTAGACTCGGCATTTGTATCAATAGCATTTGTCAACGGAGTAAATTCTCCGCCAGAACTTGTATTAACCTTACTACTTACCACAATTCCTTTAGCTGTAGCGGCGTAATCTATGTTTTGAACCTGTGGTGTTTCGGCTCTAGCAGAAGGAGAAAAAGCAACTTGATTAGTGGTATACCCATAATCTACTTTATGCATTCCCGAGCGTACTTTTAGTTTTTTATTGACTTCATAAGCTACAGAAACACCATAGCTCATATTCACATTCCCCGATTTGGAGTTAGGAACAAAAATAGTATGTACTGGAGAACCCTCACCAATTCCGTTAAAATATACTGGCGCAACACTTGGCCCTACAGACCATTTTTCATTTGTATTTACGGCAACTAAAGTTTCTTCCTTTTGTTCTTTAATCTCATCAAAAATAGATTTTTTTTGAGCTTCTTTTTGATCAATAGATTTGTCTTCTTCTTTTAAAACAATTTCATTTTTATCTTTTTCCTGTTTAAAATCTATATTTGAATTCTCTTTTTTAGTTGTTTCTTTTTTATCTGCAACCGCTTCTTTTCGCTCTAGTTGTTCATTAAATAAATCTTTACTAGCTTTATTTATATTCAAATTTTTAGCCACACCCGTTTTTGTTTCCTCTGTATTTGATTTTTTGATATTTGGTGCAATGTCTTCTTGAACAATAGCCCTGTTTTTATCACTTTTTATGAAAGACTGCTTTGCTTTTTCTTTTTTAGCCACAGTATTCTTTATTTCTTCTTTTTGAGTTTTATCGGTGTTAACAAGTGAAGTATCTTCTAAAATTTCTTCTTCAATTATATTTTTAGTTTGATGTTCTTTTTCAACTAGTTCTGTCCCTGATGATTTAAAATCTACCTCTTTTTCAGTCGTCTTTGTTGTATTATTTTGCTGAATCGTATCTTTATTGTTGATTTCTGTTACTTCAATTTGATGTTGTTCTTTATTTTTTTCAAAAGGATTTATCGCAAATAAGAAGATAGCTAAAGCTGCAGCTATTCCTCCCAACTTCCACCAAATAGGAATTACTTTATGCGATTTCTTTTTGTTAAGAGATGCTTCGATAGCTTTCCAGACTTTATCATCTGGTATTTCTTCAAACTGCCGGAATCGTTCTTTGAACAATTCATCTATGTTATTCTTTTTCATTCTGCAATAAATTATGCAATTAGTATTTTATGTTTTAAAATGCCCCTTTATAAAGTAGCATTTTGTTTAATTACTGTTTCTATTCTTTCTTTCAAAATCAACCTGGCACGTGCTAAGTTCGATTTTGAGGTACCTGTTGAGGTGCCTAATAATTCTCCTATTTCTTGATGCGTGTAACCTTCTAAAACATACATGTTAAAAGTTAACCGGTATTTATTGGGTAGTTCTTGAATATAGCCTAGCAATTGAGGTAAACTAACCTCTAAATCTTCTACCTCTACCTCTTCTTCAGCTTCTAAATGTTCTGGAACTATACTTAAATTAGGCTCTTTTCTATACTTTTGTAGTACGGTGTTCACTGTAACTCTTTTCACCCAACCTTCAAAAGAACCCTTAAAATTATATTGGTCTATTTTATCATAAATCACCATAAAACTATCGTGTAAATTGTCTTCGGCTTCCGTTTTATTTCGCGAATATTTAAGGCACACGCTATATAATACACGAGAATAATCTCGGTACAGCTGTTCCTGCGCTTTACGATTGCCGTTTTTGCAATTTTTAATGAGTTCTTCTAGACTCAAAATGGATTTGTGGTTTTAAATGGTTGTTATGATACCTAGTTTACAGGCACTTCTATCTCTAAATACGTTGCTACATCATTTTCATCTCTCCCTGTATAAAACTTAAAAAGATAGATTTCATTATACAAAACAATAAAATTAAATGATGTCTCGACTTCCTCCAAAACTTCATTACAATTACCTGAATCACTTAGCTCAGAACCTATTACTGCAACATTTCGTGTTGTAGTATCCTCAGAAACGATATCAAAACCTTCAAAAAAAGTACAATCAGAAGCACGCTGATAGGTTACTTTAATTTCATACGTTTCGTTCAGATCAAAAGATTCTGGCAATTCAACACTTGTGATGGGTAAGGCCACAAAATGAAAGTTCTCTTCGTCTTCTAGGCTACAACCAGAAAATGTAAGTAATGCAACGATCATTATAGAGAAAAAAATTTTACTCCTCATAGTTTTTTTATTTTCTAGATGTTTAAAATTAAAAAAGGTTGCGTTTAAAAATGCAAAAATCCCAATTTTCATTGGGATTTAATCAAATTATAATAAAAAAGTTAAAAGCCAGGTTTTTTTCTAAGCTTTAACCGTATTTATGGCTTCACGAATTTTTGCATCAAGCTCTTCTTGTAGTTCTGGATTATCCAATAGTAAATTTTTAACAGCGTCTCTACCCTGACCTAATTTAGTATCTCCGTAGCTAAACCATGAACCACTTTTTTTAATGATTTCGTATTCGACACCTAAATCAATTACCTCACCTACTTTCGAAATTCCTTCGCCGTACATGATATCAAACTCTGTTTGTTTAAAAGGTGGAGCTACTTTATTCTTTACTACTTTGACTCTTGTTTTGTTACCGAGCACATTACCGTCGTTATCTTTTATTTGAGTAGACCTTCTAATATCAATACGTACCGAGGCGTAAAATTTTAATGCATTACCACCAGTGGTCGTTTCTGGACTACCGAACATAACCCCAATTTTGTCTCTTAATTGGTTAATGAAAATTACCGTACAATGAGTTTTGCTAATAGAACCTGTTAATTTTCTTAATGCTTGTGACATTAAACGCGCATGAAGTCCCATTTTAGAATCTCCCATTTCGCCTTCAATTTCACTTTTTGGTGTTAATGCAGCAACAGAATCAATTACAACAATATCGATAGCACCTGAGCGAATTAAATTATCAGCAATTTCAAGGCCTTGCTCGCCGTTATCTGGCTGAGAAATAATTAAATTATCAACATCAACACCTAGTTTTTGAGCATAAAAACGGTCAAAAGCGTGTTCTGCATCAATAAAAGCGGCTATACCTCCTTTTTTCTGAGCTTCAGCAATAGCATGTAGGGTTAAGGTAGTTTTACCCGAAGATTCTGGTCCGTAAATTTCTATTACACGACCTCTTGGATAACCGCCAACCCCTAAGGCTACATCTAGTCCTAAAGATCCTGAAGGAATTACCTCAACATCTTCAACAACCTTATCACCCATCTTCATAACAGCCCCTTTTCCGTAGGTTTTGTCTAATTTATCTAAAGTAAGTTTTAGTGCTTTTAACTTTGCTTCTTTTTCTGCGCTCATTATTTATATATTAAAAAAGCTAAATTACCATTTCTTTTGTCATATCGCAATTTGAAACGCAACCTTTTTGTAATTCTTGCATCTATCTAAAAACTAACTCATTCAATATACCATTTTTCTTTGCAGAATAATGGGCAGCGATGGTCACCGTTTTATTTTTTATTACTATGAAAAAGAAAAAATAACGTGACCCACTAAAGACCTTGATGCTTTCAAGGTCTTTTTTAGTAAAATCCTAGTTTAATAAGCACGCAATGCGCAATTAAACTAGTTTATTTTACCAATCCCGCATTTTTGCGGGATCTGTTTCTCGCATCTGAAAAAAATACAAATTTAAAAGACTACCTTTTCTTTACTGAAATTATGCTCTTCTCTTTTAATCTTCTAAATTTGCAGTTCAAATAAATTCTTTAACCTCAAAAAATTAGTATAGCATGCAACTGTACAATACCTTGAGCGCAAAGGAAAGAGAAGCTTTAATTGAAGCAGCAGGCCAAGAACGGCTTACCATTTCTTTCTACCAATATGCGCATATAAAAAATCCAACTCTTTTTAGAAATCACCTGTTCATCAACTGGAACGAATTAGATGTTTTAGGGCGCATTTATGTTGCTTTCGAAGGAATTAATGCTCAACTTTCTGTTGCTGCAGAAAATTTTGATGCCTTTAAAAAACATTTAGATAGTATCGCTTTTTTAGAAAATGTACGGTTAAACATTGCTATTGAACAAGACAACAAATCGTTTTTAAAGCTAAAAGTTAAAGTGCGTGATAAAATTGTGGCCGATGGTTTAGACGATACTACTTTTGATGTAACCAAAATTGGGATTCATGTTGATGCTGAAAAATTCAATGAACTTATTGAAGATCCTGATACGGTTTTAGTCGATATGCGCAACCATTACGAAAGCGAAATAGGTCATTTTAAAAATGCGATTACACCCGATGTCGATACGTTTCGTGATTCGTTAGATAGTATTGAGCACGATTTAAGAGATCATAAAGAAGATAAAAAGTTAGTAATGTATTGTACTGGCGGTATCCGATGCGAAAAAGCCAGTGCCTATTACAAACACAAAGGTTTTAAGCAAGTTTATCAGCTAGAAGGTGGTATTATTGAATATACTAGGCAGGTACAAAGCAAAAAACTTGAAAACAAGTTTATGGGTAAAAATTTTGTTTTTGACCACCGGCGTGGCGAGCGAATTAGCGACGATGTAATTGCGCAATGCCACCAGTGCGGAAAACCTTGCGATACGCACGAAAATTGTGCAAACGAGGCTTGTCATTTACTATTTATACAATGTGAAGATTGTGCTAAAGCCATGGATCATTGTTGCTCTAACGAATGTAAAGAAGTACATGCGTTACCCTTTGAAGAACAAAAAGCACTTAGAAAAGGTAAAACGGTTAGCAACTTAATCTTTAAAAAAGGCAGGTCTGAGGTTTTGAAATTTAAGAAGTAGGATTTGGGCACTGGGTGTTGGGTAAAAAAGTTTCACAATTCGGATTTGTTTATAGCAAGTATTACTAATAAAAAATTGCTGAAAAGACAATAAAATTTAACTTGTGACTTTTCGACTTTAGACTTTCGACTGAAACTATCCTTTTTTTAAAAATTTTCATCGCATCGAAAAATCACTATCTTTACCGTTATTAAAATTTTAGTATGAACCTTTTTTCTTGTGAAACTCTGGTTTTCAAGAAATCAATATATAAATTATGGGTTGTAGCAGTTGTTCAACTGGTAAAGACGGGCAACCAAAAGGCTGTAAGAATAATGGAACTTGCGGTACTGATGGGTGTAACAAATTAACCGTTTTCGATTGGCTTTCTAACATGGCTTTACCAAATGGCGAAAAACCATTTGATGGCGTGGAAGTCCGTTTTAAAAATAGTAGAAAAGAATTCTTTAGAAATTCAGAAAATTTAACCTTAGCGATAGGAGATATTGTCGCTACACAGGCCACATCTGGTCATGATATTGGTATGGTTACGCTTACAGGCGAGTTGGTAAAAGTTCAGATGAAAAAGAAGAACGAAGACTATAAAAACCCTGATTTGCCGAAAATCTACCGAAAAGCATCACAAAAAGATATTGATATTTGGCAAACTTGCCGAGATCGTGAGGCAGAAATTCAAAAACGTTCTCGTGAATTAGCCATTGCGCTAAATCTACAAATGAAACTTTCTGATGTAGAATTCCAAGGCGATGGCTCTAAGGCTACTTTTTATTATACGGCAGAAGATCGTGTAGATTTTCGTCAGCTGATAAAAGATATGGCGAAAGCCTTTGGTATTCGTATCGAAATGCGCCAAATAGGCTACCGACAAGAAGCACAACGTTTAGGCGGTATTGGTTCTTGCGGAAGAGAGCTTTGTTGTTCTACTTGGTTAACCGATTTTAGATCGGTAAGTACCTCAGCGGCGCGTTACCAGCAACTTTCATTAAATCCGCAAAAATTAGCAGGGCAGTGTGGTAAGTTAAAGTGTTGTTTAAATTACGAGTTAGATGTTTATTTAGATGCGCTAAAAGATTTTCCTTCTCAAGAAACCAAAATACTCACCGAAAAAGGACTCGCCATTTGCCAGAAAGTAGATATTTTTAAGTCCACTTTATGGTTTTGTTACAAAGATGACTGGGCGAACTGGCATGCATTGACGAAAGATCAAGTCAATGAACTGTTAGAAAAAAACAAACGAAAAGAAAAAATTGGTAGCTTAGAAGAGTATGTAATTATTCCTGAGGAAGAAAAGGAAAAAGAAAAGGAAAAAGTGTTTGAAAACGTGGTAGGGCAAGACAGTCTTACGCGTTTCGATAGACCTAAACAAAGCAAAAACAATCGAAATAAAAAAAGGAAGAATAACGGCTCCAATACAAATCCGAATACTAAGGCCAGTGAAAACAGCAATAATAACAAACCCAATCCAAGGGAAAATGCATCGGTAAATACTCTTAAAAAACCTAGGCCACCAAGAGCAGCTTCAACAGATAATCAAACAAATACACAAAACCTAGAAGCTAAAGCGGCTCCTAGAAATAATAAACGTAGAAATAATAAAAAAAGACCTCCAAAAAATGATTAAGTTTTCGTTTTGTCTTCTTAGTATTTTGCTATTTGTTTCTTGCGACTCATCGATACTAACATCAGAGTACAGGGCTACAGGTGATGGCAAATGGGATAAAGATGCCGTCTTAGAATTTACATTTTCAGAGCTAGATACGGTAAAAACTCATAACATTTTTATCAACCTAAGAAATGATGAAACCTACGCGTTTAGCAATATTTTTTTAATCGCCGAATTAAATTATCCTAATGGTGCATCGGTGAAAGATACTTTAGAATATGACATGACAATGCCTGATGGTGAATGGCTGGGCAAAGGCTCTGGCAGTATAAAAGAAAATAAACTCTGGTATAAAGAAAACATCGTTTTTCCTGTAAAAGGCGTATATACTCTAAAGATAGGCCATGCGATGCGAAAAAATGGCGCAGTTAAAGGCATTATAGACTTAGACGGAATTACAGATGTCGGCTATCAAATAGAAAAAACCAAATAAACCGCTATGGCAAAAGCAACAAAAAAAACACCTACCCAAAGCTTTTTTAAATTTATAAAGTGGTTTTGGATGTTATTTATTACCGGTATACTTGCCGTAGTTTTTATATTTTTAGCAGCCTCGTGGGGTTGGTTTGGAGAATTGCCAACTTTTGAGCGCTTAGAAAATCCACAGACCAATTTAGCGACAGAAATTATTTCTACCGATGGCGTAACCCTAGGAAAATATTATTTAGATGATAACCGTACACCAATACCTTTTGAAGAACTACCAAAAAATTTAGTTGATGCTTTAGTCGCTACGGAAGATGCCCGATATTTTGAGCATTCAGGAGTAGACGCTAGAGGCACTCTAAGAGCTTTTGCTTATTTAGGCTCTAAAGGAGGAGCGAGTACCATTTCACAACAACTAGCTAAACAACTATTTACAGGTTCAGCTGCAAGAGGTTCAGAACGCTATACTCAAAAAATAAAGGAATGGGTTATCGCTACCCGTTTAGAACGGCAATACACCAAAGAGGAAATTATTGCCATGTATTTTAACATTTACGATTTTGGTAATAATGCAGACGGTATAAGATCTGCGGCAAAGATTTATTTTGGTAAAGAGCCTAAAGAGTTGAATGTGTCTGAATCTGCCATGTTGGTAGGGATGTTTAAAAACTCCTCTTTATACAACCCACTGCCTAAAAGAAACCCTGTTGGAACCAAAAACCGTCGTGATGTGGTTTTAGCCCAAATGACAAAATATGGGTATTTAAATGAAAAGCTTAAAGACTCCCTACAAAAATTACCCCTAGCTTTACGCTATTCGCCAGAATCTCACCAAGATGGTTTAGCAACGTATTTTAGAATGTATTTGCAAAAGTTTTTAAATAGTTGGATCGCTAAAAATCCAAAACCTGCTTTAGAAGGGGAACGCGATACTTGGAATATTTATTTAGACGGATTAAAAGTATACACCACGATTGATTCTCGCATGCAGCAGAATGCTGAAGAGGCAGTTAAAGAGCATATGAAGAACCTGCAAGCAGAGTTTTTTGTCCAAAATACCCCAGAGCGTAATAAAACCGCTCCCTTTTTAGATTTAAAAGACGATGAAATAGAACGCATTTTTGAGCGTGCCATGAAAATATCTGACCGTTGGCGCATTATGAAAAGTAATGGTAAGTCTGAAAAAGAAATTAGAGCATCGTTCAAAAAACCTACGCCAATGGTGGTTTTCGATTGGAATAGTAAAGGCTATGAAAAAGATACTTTAATGACACCAACAGATTCTATTCGCTACTACAAATCTTTTTTAAGAACAGCGATGATGTCTATGGAACCACAAACCGGACATGTAAAAGCATGGGTTGGTGGTCTTAATTACAAACATTTTCAGTATGATAATGTAATACAAGGCGCACGACAAGCAGGTTCTACGTTTAAGCCTTTTGTGTATGCCGCCGCTATAGATCAGTTGCGTTTATCGCCTTGTGAAAAATTGCCTGATGATGAATATTGTATCGAAGCGAACAAACATGGTAACCCTGAGGCTTGGTGTCCTAAAAATTCGGATAATAAGTTTTCCCTAAAGAGTATGACACTAAAACAGGCATTAGCTAATTCTGTAAATTCTATTACGGCACAATTAATGGACAAAGTAGGCCCAAAAACGGTTGCGAAACTAGCCAAAAACATGGGAATTAGTTCTGATATTCCTGAAGTACCTTCGATTGCCTTAGGAACACCTGATGTAAATGTGTACGAAATGGTGGGTGCTTTTGGTACGTTTGCAAACGAAGGCGTTTATGTAAAACCTGTTTTGGTTACGCGTATAGAAGATAAAAACGGCACTGTACTTTATGAATATGTACCTGAAACCAAAGACGTTTTAAGTAAAGATGTTGCCTATGCTGTTGTAGATTTATTACGTGGTGTGGTTGAAGGCGGATCCGGTTCAAGATTAAGAGGAAGTTACAATAAGAACAACACGCTATATAAGGAAATCATAACAGGGTATCCTTATGAATTAAACAATCCAATTGCTGGTAAAACAGGCACAACACAAAATAATAGTGATGGTTGGTTTATGGCGATGGTGCCAAATTTAGTCACAGGTGTTTGGGTGGGTGGTGAAGAACGTGCTACGCATTTTAAAAGCATACTTTATGGACAAGGAGCATCTATGGCATTGCCTATTTGGGGCTCTTATATGGTTAAAAACTACAAAAATAAAGACCTTGGAGTTTCTGATGGTAATTTTAAAATCCCAGCAGGAATGTCTATCAGTTTAGATTGTGCAAAATATCAAGAAGATAAAAAAGACGAAAATGCCCCAGCGGATGATGATTTAGATGATTTGGATTTTTAAAGGCCTCACCCAGATATACTTAAAATAGCATTTCTGACCTCTCCAAAGGAGAGGTAAAAAAATCTATAAGACAATTATTTATCTTCTAGAGTCAAAACTATATTTAAAAAAGCCTTTAACTTTTAATAAAAGTTAAAGGCTTTTTCGTTTAAATTCGGTACTTTAGGAGCTGTTGATTTAAACTAAATATTATGATTCGTAAAACAGTTTCGAATGTTGAAGAAGCTTTAAAAGGTGTAGAAAATGGCATGACCTTTATGCTGGGTGGTTTTGGACTTTGTGGGATTCCTGAAAATGCCATTACACACTTAGTAAAATTAGAAATAAAAGACATCACCTGTATATCTAACAATGCTGGCGTAGACGATTTTGGCTTAGGCTTACTGCTTCATAAACGTCAAATTAAAAAAATGATATCGTCTTATGTAGGGGAAAATGATGAATTTGAACGCCAAATGTTAAGTGGCGAGCTAGACGTTGAACTTACTCCACAAGGCACATTAGCTGAAAAATGTAGGGCTGCACAAGCTGGTTTTCCTGCCATTTATACGCCTGCGGGTTATGGTACCGAAGTTGCCGAAGGCAAAGAGACGAGAGAATTCGATGGTAAAATGTATGTACTCGAAGAAGCTTATAAAGCCGATTTTGCTTTTGTAAAAGCTTGGAAAGGCGACGAAGCAGGTAATTTAATTTTTAAAGGAACCGCTCGTAATTTTAATCCTGTGATGTGTGGTGCAGCAAAAATAACAGTAGCCGAAGTAGAAGAACTTGTTCCAGCTGGTACGCTTGACCCTAACGAAATACATATTCCCGGCATATTTGTACAACGTATTTTTCAAGGTAAAAATTATGAAAAAAGGATTGAGCAACGGACTGTGAGAAAAGCCCCCTAACCCCCAAAGGGGGAATAATTTATAGAACCTTACGCTATTTTACAAAAAGTGGTTCTATTCATTTAACCTCCTAATTATCAAATTTTCAAATCTCGTAATAAAAAAACATGTTAGACAAAATAGGTATAGCGAAAAGAATCGCACAAGAAGTAAGAGACGGATATTATGTGAATTTAGGAATTGGTATTCCTACTTTGGTGGCCAACTATGTTCGTAATGATATTAGTGTAGAATTCCAAAGTGAGAATGGTGTTTTAGGTATGGGACCTTTTCCTTTTGAAGGTGAAGAAGATGCCGATATCATTAACGCCGGAAAACAAACCATTACAACGCTTCCAGGTGCGTCATTTTTTGACTCTGCAACCAGTTTTGGAATGATTAGAGGTAAACATGTAGACTTAACTATTTTAGGCGCTATGGAAGTCTCTGAGAAGGGTGATATTGCTAACTGGAAAATTCCAGGAAAAATGGTGAAAGGAATGGGTGGTGCTATGGATCTTGTGGCTTCTGCGGAAAATATTATTGTAGCGATGATGCATACAAACCGCGAAGGAGAATCTAAACTATTAAAAAATTGTTCTTTACCATTAACTGGTGTTCAATGTGTAAAAAAAATAGTGACTAATTTGGCGGTTTTGGAAGTTACTGAAAACGGATTTGTACTTCTCGAAAGAGCTCCTGGTGTTTCGGTAGAAGAGATTAAAAAAGCAACTGAAGGGCATTTAATTATCCATGGAGATATCCCAGAAATGAAGCTTTAATTTCTTGTTGCTTAAATGTTCATTTTCACAACATATTAATACTATTTCACAACAATATTTTTACTTGCTTTTCGTTTTAATTTAGTTTTACAAAAAGAATATAAACAAACCCCAAGTTTAATTTTTAAATTATTTAACCTATGGAAGCACAAATTACACATGCACCCTCACGAGAAGAAATTCAAGTGTACCGAAACACTTTCCTAAACGGATTTATAGTATTGCTTAGAAAGCTATTTATGCTGTAATTTTTAGGATACTTAAAAAATTCAAGGAGCTTTTAAGCTCCTTTTTTATTGCTATACTTTAACTGCATCAAAAATGCGGGTTTATACAATCTACCAATAGGAAGCTTAGTATTTTCTACATACATCATATTACCGACAATTTTATCGATTTTATTAGTATTTATTATATGCGACTTGTGAATCTTATAATTATAAGTTCATCTTCAAGTTAAAATAAGAGTTTCAAAGACAAACTTAGTGGTACCAACGAAAGAGCTTGAAATTTAAGCGCTTTAAAGCAATAAAACAGTCGTTACTATAAGTTTGCTGTTGTTGATAGAAAAATGGCTTAAAAAAGCTTGTATGTGGCTTAGGTTTGATAAAAAATCAAACTAATGAAAACAATCAAAGTTAGGTTCTTTATTATTTTATGTATCGGTCTTCTGTTATTCGGCTGCACACAATCCACATCAACAAAAGAAAAATTATTAGGTGTAATTACCAAGGGCGATTTAGCGCAAGGTACTTATGGAAAATGGTTTACGCCAAACTATAACAGTTATGAAACAGATGATGCTAAACTAAAAGCACATAAAAGTGACTTAGAAAAGTTTACAATACACATTTTTATGGGCACTTGGTGCGGCGATAGTAAAAAAGAAGTACCTCGTTTTTATAAAGTACTAGAAAATATTCAATTTCCCTCGGAAAAAATTAAGCTAGTTGCCGTTGATAATTCGAGCGAAAATTATAAAAAGAGTCCGACTGGTGAAGAAAAAGGGCTAAATATCGTTCGAGTACCTACCTTTATTTTTTATAAGGATGGTACAGAAGTTAATAGAATTATTGAACACCCGATTACCGACTTTGAAACCGATATAGTAAACATAATAACTACAAACACGTACATTCCAAATTACTATGGTGTTGTCATAAAATAATAAAGCTATTTGTTTATCCTAAACAGTAACTTCAAAAACACGTATGGTATTCGTCGAATAAAAAAGCCGTTAGAAGATTAAAAATACGAAAGCCTTTTTTTTACCTGATTTATAGCCGTTTTATCAAGTAAAATTC
>JANQTG010000101.1:0-2341 GCA_030731855.1 Cellulophaga sp.
ACTCTGAAAAGTCCATACTTTAAGTATATCATCTCACTTGCTTTTTGTCCATTCAAACGTTCAAAAAAGATTGATTCAACATAAAGTTTATGATCTTTTTCGAATATGCTATTAGCAAACGGTTGTCCCCCATGCAAAAAATCATTGTAGGTACCGATTAAATTTTCCTTAAGGTCTGACGGTATTTCTATAATTTCTTCTTCTTTTTTTTTGTTCCAATCCATTATGGATACCAATTTTATAAGTGTCTGATCAATCACAGGAAAACGATTTGGTTTCTCTCCGTTTGCAAGAAAAATAAAACCGTTTCCATCGGTCATAGTTGCATGAATATCTCCTCCTACCCCAGTATTTGAACCATTACACCACAACCAATCATAGCCATTGAAACCAAAAGACCGTGCACCACCATAACTCCAGCCACCTGGCGCACCTTTTAAAGCTGTAACTTTAGTTAATTTTTTAGCAACAGTATTAGAAATTACCCTATTATTTTTATTTCGAAGGGCATTTTGTAGCTCAATGGTTATTTTAGCTAAATCAGTAGGTGTAGACCACAATCCTGATGGACCTACTTGTGGTGTTATGGTCAATCCTGTTTTTATAACTTCATTATTTTGGTCATGTGCTAGAGCAACATTCGTTAAAAAAAAGCCATCTTCATTAGGTTGAATCATAGTTGTATTTTTCAAACCCATTGGTGAAAAAATATGTTCATCAGCCAATACTGCAATTGGTTTATTTAAGGCATCCTCTAGTGCCATTTGTACAATAGTATAACCCCCACCACTATATTTCCAGCTACTACCGGGCGTAAATAAAAACTCAATCTCATTATTGTATCGTGGTAATTGACCTAAAAGACTTTGCTTTATTGTAGGGATATTTGTATCTCCGGTATAGAAATCTGCAAAACCATGTTGGCTTGTACCTGCGGTATGATTTAAAAATTGTTTCCAAGTTGGACTATTATTTTCGATAAACTTACTTTGTGGTAGGTTCCAACGCTTCAAGTAATTATCAATTGGATCATCTAAATTAATTAAACCTTTTTCTTCAAGAATATGGCATAAAAGTGCTGTTATTGGTTTTGCAATAGATGCTGTTGAAAATGCTGTATGTATATCAATTTTTTCTTTAGATTTCATTGATTTTATGCCAAATTGATTGGTATAAACTACCTCGTAATTTTCAAAAACTACCATACTAAAACCAGCAAGCTTGTACTGTTCTAGTTTTTCATCAATCTTTAGACTATCGGTAATAAAGCTATAATCTCTTTTTTGTATGAATTTTTTTTTAGCTGTTTGACAGCTAGTCATTGCCATCAAAAGAATTAGTCCGTAAATAGTATTTTTCATTTTATGTATTTTTTTATTTATTATCTATTTTAAAGTAAATGGGTTATTTTTTAATTATTTCATATGTTTCACTAAATAAACTTTTAATTAAATTGCTATCTCTCTGATTTATTAATATGATTAATCCCCAATTATTTTTTCTATCATAACTAATTATACTCGATTGTCCCAATAAATCTCCTGTTTTGAAAAAGAATTCATTTTCGCCGTCTTGTATAATACTTAAGCCTAAACCGATTTTTATTCCATTTTTACTATAAAAAGGGTTTTCACTCAATACGGATGCATCCGCAAAACTATTTGTTACACCTAAAACCGCTTTTAAATAAGTCACCATATCAACAGCATTAGATTTTATTAATCCTGCAGGAGCAGTGACATTCCAATCAAAAAATTCTTGAACTCCTCCATCAGGATTATAGCCCGTTGTTCTATTTGTTGTTTTGAAATTGTTAGTAAATGTTCCTGTCAATTTTAAAGGTTGTATCATTTTTTCTTCAAAAATTGATGCATAACTCTTATCATAAATATCTTCTAAAATTTGTCCAAGTAAAATATAACCTATGGTTGAATATCTATAATTACCATAATCGATTAATTCTTTGGCATTATTAATTAGTTGCGCTAAAGAAGCCTCAGTAACACTACTTACAGGCTGTTGCGAATTTGACGCAATGAGTTGTCTAAAATCTATATCTGGTAAACCTGATTGATGAGACGCTAAATCCGAAATTCTTATTTTGTATTGCAGATTTTCATGAAGTTGATATTGCTTTGGCAGATAGTCATCCATGAAGTCGTTAATATTTAACTTCCCTTCAATTTCTGCTTGCGCAATTAAATTAGCGGTTAAAATTTTTGTGATGGAAGCAATTTCAAAAACTGAATTTTTATCAACTTTGACATCGCTTACTCTACTTAAATGACCATAAGAGGTATAGAATTCAGCATCATTATTTATAAAACCTACACTTATAGAA
>JANQTG010000101.1:2351-4671 GCA_030731855.1 Cellulophaga sp.
GTTTTTAAGATGGTTCAATTTTACAATTGAATCGATTTTACTAAATACGTCTTGTCCATAAGATATGTTGGAAAGAAATAATACAACTATCAGGATTCCTAAGGTTTTCATTTTTGTGTTCATTTTAATTGGTTTTATATTGATGACACAAAAATGCAACAGTTAGTCGATGTACACGACCGAGAACATGAAGTCGAACGCTTTTCTGTTTATAAAATGAGTTCGACTTTATGCTAAGAATGTCTGACTTTATGATAAGTGATTGATTTTAAGAGGATTTTCTAAACTGTGTTGGTGTAAGTCCAGTCTGTTTTTTAAAGGCCGTATTAAAAGAAGATTTAGAGTTAAACCCAACTTCGTATAAACTTTCTAAAACAGTAATTTCTTTTTTTGATGGGTCTTTTAAGATGTCCATAGCTTCGTTAATTCTGTATTCATTAACAAAATCAAAAAAATGCTGATTCAAATGTTGATTGATTAAAATTGATAAATCTCTTGAGTTTACATTTAGATCTTCTGCTAAGTTTCCTAAAGATAAAGAAGCGTCTAAATATGGTTTTTCTGTTTTCATAAATGAAGTTAGTTGCTGAATTTTTTTAACATCTTCAACTATCGGTTTATCGGCTTTATCAGGTATTATTAAAGTTTTAGAATCTACAGGATTGAAAAGATCTGGATGTTTTAGTGCTTTTAAAATATACCAGCAAATTACTATCAATGCAAGAATACTGAGAATTAAATGTAATAAGGGTAAGGTTTTTCCTTTATCTATATACATAATAATAGTCTTTATTACAAGTGCACCGTGTATAATTGATATAAAAAATGTAAACTGAAACAACCAGTTATACGTTTTAGAGGCTGTATTAGAAAAATTTTGATGAAATATATTTTTGTATTTTTTTAGGATAAGAAAAATAATTACGAGGTAAATTATGGCTTGAATATGAACTGAAATACGGATATAAGCCAATTCCCAAAGAACAGTATTACCATCTGCCATCAGTTTAAGTCTATCTACAATAGAATTGCTATAGAACCGTGGTACTAGTAACAAATTACCAATAAAAAAAGGAATACTATGTAATAAATGTTTAGGCTTTAACTTAAAGTCAGCATAACAAACCGATAAAACATAAAAAAAAAGCACGGGCATTTGCAAATAACACAGTAGGCTTTTCAAGAGTACAAAATCTGTTAATCCAGAGATGAATAAATTATGAAAAAAAGCACTTACATCAAGTGCGTTCAAAATTAAAAAAGTCCCAAAAAGAGTATTACTAAGGCTATTTTTAGACTTTACAGAAAACAAGAAAAAGGCAAGTAATATGCTTATAAAAAAACATATAATAGATATGAACGTAATTGCGTTTACCTCTTCCATATATTAAAGTTGAATTCAAATATAATTTAAAATTAGTTTCAATAGGCTTTCAAATTTTGATAATAAATTTACTTTTTTATAAGCTTTCGTTGGTCAAATCCACTAAACTTTCATCGATAATACTTGCTATTTTATTAATCACCTTATTTCTAATAGGGGAATCTTTTAATCCATTAGTTAAGATAATAATGGTCATGTTTTGATGAATAAATTTCCTATACCCTGTGACAAGACCTCCTGTAAAACCATAAGAAATTTCATTATTTGTAGCGTATTGCTGCCACCCATACAAAAACTTGTCTTTTTTATTCTCAAAATAGAAAGGTATTTTGTAATCAAAAGGAATCCACATTTTATCTTTAGTCATAGCCTTGATAAAATCATTATTATCAAGACGAATTTTGTTCTCTTCAATTAATTGAAAAATCGCTGTAGACGTTATTAATTTAGACAGTGAGTAAAGCGGAAATATAGTTTGCTTATTAACAGGTTTATTGTTCAGATTTTCATATCCT
The DNA here is from genome assembly GCA_030731855.1 of Cellulophaga sp. GTDB lineage: Bacteria > Bacteroidota > Bacteroidia > Flavobacteriales > Flavobacteriaceae > Cellulophaga. Next base: position 4,251 of record JANQTG010000101.1, read on the forward strand.
AAATAATTTTTATAAACCACAGTACCATCTTTTATTACTGCAATAGCTAACCCAAGTGTGTTTTTAGATTCTGTATTTAGATAATTATTTATTTTGTTTACCTTATCAATAGATAATATTTCTGAGTTTTGTTTCTGTTCATATTTACATCCGTAACTTAAAAGAATAAAAAGAAATACTAATACTACCTTTGTTTTTGTCATTATCAATTTATTTAACCAATTACAGGTATTAAATTTTACGCATAATAAAATATTTAATTATTCCTCATAATTAGGTATTTGTGATTTGCTAGGTGGAGTAATAATTAAATAATCGAACCTATACATGTAATCTTTGAGGGATGCATATTCAATTTTATTTTTCCACGAAATCGCTTCTATCTTTTTTAAATCTATAAGTATCCACTTTTCTTTTGCCG
>JANQTG010000102.1:0-1884 GCA_030731855.1 Cellulophaga sp.
GCATATAAATCGATATCTATCCCTGCTTCTAATCCCATAAGTGCTGCTGCTTCTGGACTTTCAGCTACTTTCATAAAATAATATAATCTTGCAATATCATTAGAGTCTGAAATAACGTAGCCATCAAAACCCCATTGGTCTCTTAATACTCCGGTTAATAATTCTGGATTTCCATGACTTGCAATTCCGTTTAAATCCCCGTGTGACGCCATAATTCCTAAAGTTCTAGCTTCTTTAATTGCAGCTTCAAATGGCGGATAAATTTCATCGATTAAGGTTCTTGGTGAAATTTCTATAGCGGCAAAGTTAGAGCCGCCTAACACTTGTCCATAACCCGCAAAATGTTTTGCTACTGCACCAATATGTGTACCGTTTCCTAAACCTTCATAATTACCTTGTACTCCTTTTATAGCATTAACCACCATTTGGGTAGTTAAGTAGGTGTCTTCTCCAAAACCTTCGGACATTCTGCCAAAACGTGGATCTCGCATGATATCAGCCTCAGGAGAATGACACATGTGCATTCCTCGCAGGCGAGCCTCTCTGCCAACTATATCCCAAACTCTATTCACTAGCTCAGGATTAAAAGATGCTGCCGAAGTCATCGGCCTACCAAATTTGGTGCAACCTTCTGCATCTACTCCGTTATATGATTCGGTAACAAACAAGGCTGGAATTCCCCAGCGATTACTTTCAATAATATATTTCTGTAATTCGTTATTTAATTTGGCAGCAGCTAATGGCGAAATATGTTCGCCGGGGTTTTTAATCCCTGCAATACCTAATTTTAATTTTTTAATTACGCGATCTGATAATTTTAATTTTCCTTTTTCATCAGAGTCTACCCCAATATTCGCATGAAAAATACGCATTTGTGCTACTTTTTCGTCGATAGACATTCTGGCCAATAAATCTTCAACACGCTCATCTATTGGTAATGATGCATTTTTGTAAGCCATTTTATCTTTTTGTCCATAGCTCGATAAAAAGGTATAAAGTGATAAAGTAATTAAAAAAAAATATTTCATAAAATCTCTATTGTGGTATTTATTATTTATTGAATGTAAAGGAATCTACTACTAAACTATTTTCAGATGTATGTTCGATTAAAATGTACAAATTTTCTTTTTCTTGTAATTTTGGAAGTGACATGTTTATACTCTCAAAGTTCGTATCCAAAGCTTTTAAGGTTACTTCTTTTTTACTAATGATATCGCCATTAAGAGCATCTTTTCTAATTTCTATTTTAAAATTACCTGCCTTAGTCGCTCCCATTTGAAAACGAATACTTGCGTATTTATCAATTTCATTAATATTAGGAAAATTCAAGTAGCTTTTTTTTGCTGTGGTTTGTACTGCAAAATTATGGTTAGATAGTTCTTTTTTTATAAACCCTTCGGCTTTAAAATAATCTTCGGCTTCAATTTTAAATTGACTCGCTTTATAATTCCCTACGCCAATACCATCTACGCGAATGGTTGCCATTTCGCCGTTTTCTTTATAATGCACGTAACTAATAAAAGTGTCTCTAAACCAGCGGTTGCCCGTCTGACTTATATCGCAATAGGCATAATACCATTGGTTGTGCCATTCGAAAAACGATCCGTGTCGCCCTTGTAAAAATCCGTTTGGCCAAGTAGGAGCGTCATAACCTTCGGCAAAACTTTCTTGTTTTATCACCGAATCTTTATACTCGTAAGGCCCATATAAATTATCAGAAATTGCATAAAAACAACCCCATGATAAATAGTATTTTCCGTTATAGGCATGTAAAAATGGCTTGTCATCCGTTGGTTTTTCCAAATTTTTCCCGTCTGGATTGTAGGGACCTCTTGGATTTTGTATTTCAATTTTTCTAGGAGTTTCCGCTAAACTAATCATGTC
>JANQTG010000102.1:1984-4661 GCA_030731855.1 Cellulophaga sp.
GGTACAATAGGATTTTGTGAAAATCCCATAGAAAAACCTACCAAGGTAAGTAAACAGATACTTATTTTTTTCATTTTTATTAGTTTAAAAATTGTTCCATAGGTACTATTTCATCAAATTCTTTAATCCTAATATTTCGATAATATAATTCTCCGGTTTCTGATTGAAATCCAATTTTCCCTTCACTTATGACAAAATTGGTTGCCATATTAACAATTTCGCCATTTAGCTTATGGATGGAATATTTATTAGCCATTACTATGACTTCACATTGATTCCATTGATCGTTTAACCCATTAAAATTTTGTGGTGTTTTAGCCAGATGTTCTCCTTTTTTAGCTGCTTGAAGTTTACCACCATCATTAACAAAAGCAAACTGGTTGTTTTCATCGGCTGTCCAATCGTAAGGTGCCAAACCCCAATAATCGCCCGTATGATTTTTATTGTTTTCTGGATTGTAACGCACTTGATATTCGATACCCGTAGGCCAGATTTTATCATCTACCACATGATAATACAAACCTGCGTCGTATTGAAATTGTTGATAATTATTTGCTATATTCTTTCCCCATTTGTATTCAAATTTTAAGATAAATTTACTGTAGGTTTTATTGGTATAAAACAAACCATGCGTAGGGTTATCGCTATTTCCAACTTCAGATCCTTCGGGAACTTCTTTAAAAACATGAACCATTCCATTTTCAATCTGAAACACTTTTTTTGCCAATTCTGGATCTTCTTTCCTTATTTTTAAGTACCAGCCATCCCAGTTTTTTCCGTTAAAAAGTTTAGTAAATCCATCCGAGCTTTTTTTAGCTTTTTTTGATGTACCACAAGCAACTAAAAACAGTACTATCATTGCTACTATTATGCAGTTTTTACTTTTTGCAACAGGTATATTTTTCATTTAAAATTCTTTCAATTAATTTGAACAAATGATTTCACTCAAAGGTGTATTTTGGGCAGTTGATAAATTTTTATCTGTTTTAAATAACACAAACTGATCAAGAGCATGACCATTCGATCTTCCAGAGATTTCTATATCATAAACTCCCGCATTATCAAAAGTGGCAAAAACATCAAAAGGGTCGTTGTCATTTGTAGAGGAACGCCAAAACCATTCTCCCACCCTGTTCATATATACTTTTAGCCAGCCATTTGAACTAGATCCCTCAGGGTTTGGCATTTTTCCAACCCCTCTAGGAAACACTCGCTCTCCGGTACTGGCTTTTTCTCCAAAAAAGTCGGCAGCGGTGGCTATTCGAAGCCAAGAGTCGTTATGTTCCGATCTATTGTCTCCAATACCAATTCTGGAACTCCACACAAATTGGTAGGTACCAGGCGTATTTATCTGAATTGAAAACTTAATGGTTCCATTTCCTGGTTGATTAAAATTATTTTCTCCGGTCCATATTAGGTATCCAGGACCTTCAAAGCCAGCTAAGGTATTGGCAGTTACCCAACCGTTATCTAGGCCGGTGTTTACAATATCTACCCTAACTAAACCTTCCTTCTCTACATATACTTTTCCGTTAACGCAGGTCTCTGGATTTTCTTCTGCTTGTTCCTCTTCCATTTCTTGCATTTCTTCCGTAGTGCCATCAGAACTGCATGAGCTATTAGCTACTATTAGTAATGCCCAAACCAATAGGGGCATATAAAATAAGTGCGTTATTTTATTTGTTTTCTTCATTTTTTGAGATTTTAAAAAGTTGTTTGGCCTTCCTAAGGCTTAATTTATCTGAATTATAAAATGTTATATAATCTACGCTAAAACGTTGGGACCTACCGGCTAAAGTTAAGGTGTATATTTCGTCTTTTTTTAAAGTATAAATAAGGTTAAAAAATTCGTGCCGACCCTTTTCTGCTCTTTGAGCCCAGTGCCATGCCAATTCAGGTGTATTGGTGCTTCCTTCTTGAAAATATTTAACAAACTGTTCTAATTCTTCTTCAGGCAGATTTGTTCCTGAACTGTAATTGCCTTTTAACTTTACAAAAACATCGTTACACAGATCACCTCGCACCCCTTCTAGCCTTTTGCTTGTCATCATTAATAATCTAAAATTTCCATCTTTTGGCGCGGTAAAGGTATAATTTATAGGAGAATTGGGTTCGCCTTTGTCGGGTTCATTTCCTTGAAACTCCAGCTGTGCCAGTCCTGATGCTCCCTCTATATAATTAACATCACCCATTTTTATGGATTTCCACGCTCCTAACTCTGAGTTTGTACTTTCCGCTTCAAAAAAAATATAGTCGTTCGATGTTACTATAATTTCTGGAGTTACTCCTTCTTCTTTAGGTTTATTTTCTAAAAGGGCCTTCGCTTCTCTCCAACCTGCTTTTTCGTTTCCGCCATTAGGGCCACCTGTAATTAACCAGTAGGTCATACCTGCATCAGAAATATCATAGGATTTTTCCGCGTCGGACTTCCATCGTTCCAAACGATCTACTTGTTCGGTATCATCGATAGTATAAAGCCATTGCCAGTTTTCATTAGTGCTATCCTTAAGCCAAAACCAATTTTGGATATGGGAATGAAAGTCGTCTTCTCCGTTCGACTTATTCTGATCTGTAATATCGTAGAACGTTACTTCAGGAAAATCAGCTTTCATAGCTGCCCAGGTTTTAGTGTACTCATCATGCGTATGTTCATTATTCCATGTACTATGAGAAATGG
>JANQTG010000103.1 GCA_030731855.1 Cellulophaga sp.
GATTTTGAAGTGCTTTCAGAAATTTGTAACATTTCGGCAATTTCTGCGTGCTTATACCCTTCAATTCCGTACAATACAAAAACCATTTTATAGCCCTCAGGTAATTTGTCAATCAGACTTTGTATATGATCTACATCAACATCCGACTCCATTTCTATCTGGTTAAAGGTGTTTTTGTCATAAACCTCATCATCAAAAACAACAAACTGATTTTTACGTAAATGTGTTATTGCCTCACGAACCATTATTCTGCGTACCCAACCCTCAAAACTACCTTCGAACTTAAACGTATCTAAATACTTAAATACTTTTACAAAACCTGTAATCATAACATCCTCAGCAAAAGCAAGGTCTTTTATATACTGACGACAAACGCTTAACATTTTAGGGGCATGCTTTTCATACAAATGCTTTTGAGCTTCCCCATTTCCTGCGCTAGCTTTTTTTATTAGCTGCTTTTCGTTTGTATAAAAATTAATAATTTTCACAGGTTTACATTTCTAAAGTCTTTATTAAAAGACCCTTGGTTTAGGTTTCTATAAAGATAGACGTGTTAGGTTTTAAAAAGGTTGCCTAGAAGGCATCATTTTTTTAAATAAAATAGAAAATTTTATCTAAATATCTGATAGTTAAGTGTAAAGAAAATATTATTTTTTTCGCTCTACCACATAATTCACCATTAGTTCTAGTGAATTTTTATAAGAAGAATCTGGATAATTTGATAATAATTGTAAAGCCTCGTCTTTAAAAGTGAGCATTTTAGTCACAGCATAATCGAGTCCGCCATTATCTTTTACAAAAGCGATGACTTCTTTAACCCTTTTTTTATCCTTATTATGGTTTTTGATGGAGTTTATCAACCATTTTTTTTCTGTATTGGTGCATTTATTCAATACATGAATTAAAGGTAAGGTCATTTTTTGTTCCTTAATATCAATACCTGTTGGTTTACCAATTGCCTCATTACCGTAATCGAATAAATCATCTTTAATTTGAAAAGCCATTCCGCAGTACTCACCGAATTTCCTAAATACTTCAACCTCGTCAGAATCTGGTTTAACCGCACAAGCTCCCAAACTACAACATGCTGCAATTAAAGTTGCTGTTTTCTGGCGGATGATATCGTAATATACTTCTTCGGTAATATCTAAACGTCTTGCTTTTTCAATTTGCAACAATTCGCCTTCACTCATTTCTCGAACAGCGACAGATATAATCTTAAGTAAATCGAAATCACCATTATCAATAGAAAGTAGTAAGCCTTTAGAAAGCAGATAATCGCCTACAAGTACAGCAATTTTATTTTTCCATAAAGCGTTAATAGAGAAAAAGCCACGGCGTTTGTAACTTTCATCGACCACATCGTCATGCACCAAAGTTGCTGTGTGGATCAATTCAATAACAGCAGCTCCTCTGTACGTCCGTTCGTTAACAAGCCCATCGTTTAGCATTTTTGCCGTTAAAAAAACGAACATAGGTCGCATTTGTTTTCCTTTTCTGTTAACAATGTAATGGGTTATTCGGTTTAATAAAGCGACCTTAGAGGTCATAGATTCGTAGAACTTTTTTTCAAAAAGTTCCATTTCCGCAACTATGGGTTCCTTTATTTGAGCTACTATTTTCACTAGCAATTATCCAGAATTGGACTTATGGATTGATAACTACAAAATTAACGAAAAAGGAGTCAGAAAAAGCTATTCTAAAGTAATAATTGAGGTAGTGTTCACTATTTGGGTTGAATGAACATTAGTTTAAGATTTATTCGCTAACTGTCCACAAGCAGCATCAATATCTTTACCACGAGAGCGGCGCACAGTCACCGCAATATTATTTTTTTCTAAAGTATGTACATACATATCGATAGCTGCATTTGATGCTTGCTGAAATTCGCCATCATCAATAGGGTTGTATTCTATTAAATTTACTTTTGAAGGGGCAAATTTGCAAAAATCTACTAAGGCATCAACATCTTTCTGTTGGTCATTAATACCTTTCCAAACCACGTACTCGTAGGTGATTCTACTTTTAGTTTTAGCATACCAATATTGTAGTGATTCTCTCAAATCACTAAGTGTAAAATTGGCATTAAAAGGCATGATTGACGTTCTAATCTCGTCTATTGCAGAATGTAAAGAGACTGCTAATTTAAATTTAACCTCATCATCTGCCATTTTACGAATCATTTTTGGAACGCCGGATGTAGAAACTACAATCCGCTTAGGAGACATGCCTAAGCCTTCTGGTGAGGTGATTTTATCGATAGCTTTTAGCACGTTGTTATAATTCATTAAGGGTTCGCCCATACCCATAAAAACAATATTGCTTAAAGGGCGATCAAAATATAATCTGCTTTCATTATCAATAGCAACCACCTGATCATAAATTTCATCTGGATTTAGGTTACGCATGCGTTTTAAGCGCGATGTTGCACAAAACTTACAGTCTAAACTACAGCCAACCTGGCTAGATACACAGGCGGTAGTTCTTGTTTTTGTGGGAATTAAAACCGATTCTACAATCAAATCGTCGTGCAAACGAACGGCATTTTTTATGGTACCATCATTACTTCGTTGAATAACATCAACTTTTATGTGATTAATGACAAAATTACTTTCTAACATATCTCTAGTTTCTTTAGATATGTTGGTCATCACTTCAAAAGAATGTGCGGATTTTTGCCAAAGCCACTCGTACACTTGGTTACCACGAAAAGCTTTGTCGCCGTTGGTGACAAAAAACTCCCGAAGCTGCTCTCGTGTAAGTGCGCGTATGTCTTTCTTTTGAATGGTTTCCACAGGTAAAAATGTTTCCCCACCCTGTTTACAAACTTCGGGAGCCAAAAAGCTCCCGAAGTTTGTAAACCGACCTCCCCAAAAGGGAGGTAAAAAAACCTGCAAAGCAGATTATGTATTGATGGAAATTAAAATTAATTTTTTGTCTTTGTTCCTTAAAGGCAAGCAGTTATAAACTAAATGCCTAGCGGTTTTAGCTCATTTTTAATTATATAATTAACATGGCATCGCCATAGGAATAGAACTTATATTGCTCTAAAATTGCTTCTTTATAGGCTTTTTTCATTAAATCGTGCCCCATAAATGCTGAAATCATCATTAATAAGGTCGATTTTGGTAAATGAAAATTAGTAATCATACAATTCGCAATACTAAAATCATACGGAGGAAAAATAAACTTGTTGGTCCAACCTTCATACGTATTTAAGGTTTGTTGCGATGATACGCCACTTTCTAAACCACGCATTGCAGTAGTACCTACAGCACAAATTCTTCTTTTTTGTTTTTTAGCGTTGTTCACTATTTCGGTACATTTTTCCTCAATAATAAGCTCTTCGCTATCCATTTTATGCTTCGATAAATCTTCTACTTCAACTGGGTTAAAGGTACCTAAACCAACGTGTAACGTTAATTCTGCAAAATCGATTCCCTTAATTTCTAAACGTTTTAATAAATGTTTAGAAAAGTGTAAACCAGCAGTTGGCGCCGCAACCGCTCCTTCATGTTTTGCGTAAATAGTCTGGTAGCGTTCTGCGTCCTCTGCTTCTGTTTCTCTTTTGATATATTTAGGTAATGGGGTATCGCCTAATTCTTTTAATTTTTTTCTAAAATCAGTATAAGAACCATCATATAAAAATCGAAGTGTTCTACCCCTAGAGGTGGTGTTATCAATTACCTCAGCAACTAAGGTATCATCATCACCAAAATATAGTTTGTTACCTATTCTTATTTTACGTGCCGGATCTACCAACACATCCCACAAACGTTGTTCTTGATTTAATTCTCTCAATAAAAAAACTTCAATCCTAGCACCTGTTTTTTCTTTGTTACCGTACAATCTAGCAGGGAATACTTTGGTGTTATTCAACACCATAACATCACCTTCATCAAAATAATCAATCATGTCTTTGAACATTTTATGTTCAATTTCACCTGTTTCTCTATGAATGACCATCAAACGAGACTCATCTCTATTTTCTGCTGGGTATTCTGCTAAAAGTTCTTCAGGAAGTTCAAAACTAAAACCGGATAATTTCATGTAGTTTCTTTGTTATTATTAATTCGTTTGCAAAGATACTATTCTCGATAGGGCCTTGTCAAGTAAATACGTGTTTATATTTTTTGGGTAAAAAAAGTGAATTAGTAATTAGTGAGCTAGTGGTTAGTGGAGCAAGTGAAATAGTAATTAGTGAATTAGTTTGTTAGTAGTTCTATTTACACAATTTATACTAATTTTCACATATCTCAGGTAGTTCAATATTGGTCTCTATGAATTTTACAAATAGAAATAAAAACATTTTTTAAGTTATTTAGAGATCTGTTTGGAGCTAATTATAGTTTGATTCACTTTTATATCGATGATTTTTCCATTATGATTTAATTTCATTTTTGAGATAAAAAATTCAGGATATCCATATCCCATAATTATATTATCTCCATCTATTGCAATTTCTATTTTCCAAAATTTAAACTCGAATATCGAATCATTACTCTTTTCCAATTCTATCTTAAAGTCTGTACCTAAGCGACCCAAGTAATATTTTTTTTTACTATTTAGAATTACTAATAGTTCTTTAAAAT
>JANQTG010000104.1:0-5753 GCA_030731855.1 Cellulophaga sp.
ATTAATCAATTGTTACATTATTACATTAAAGAACATACCGTGCTTTCGCAGTCACACTTTGTTCTGAAAACAATTCTTCTTTGTATTTTAAATAGCCAACAATACCGATCATAGCGGCATTATCGGTGCAGTATTCGAACTTAGGAATATAGGTGACCCAGCCATATTTTTTTTCGGCATCTTCTAGCGCTTTTCTAATGCCAGAATTCGCCGCCACGCCGCCACCAATGGCAATTTGTTTTATTCCTGTTTGTTTTAGTGCTTTTTTCAGTTTGGTCATCAGCACATCTACTATCGTAAATTGTATGGAAGCACAAATATCATCACGGTTTTCTGCAATGAAATTAGGATTTTCTTTTACCTGCTTTTGAATAAAATATAAAATACTCGTTTTTAAGCCACTAAAGCTAAAATTTAAGTCCCCGACTTTTGATTTAGGAAACGGAAATGCCGCTGGATTCCCAAATTGGGCATATTTGTCAATCAATGGTCCGCCTGGGTAGGGTAGTCCTAAAATTTTTGCACTTTTATCAAAAGCCTCGCCTACGGCATCGTCTAAAGTGGTGCCTAAAACTTCCATTTTAAAATAATCTTTCACTAAAACAATCTGGGTATGCCCGCCGCTAATAGTCATCGCTAAAAAAGGGAAGCTTGGCGTCTTGCAATTTTCTTCTTCAATAAAATGCGCTAAAATGTGCGCTTGCATGTGGTTTACCTCGATTAATGGGATGTTTAAACCTAAGGATAATGACTTCGCAAACGATGTCCCTACTAATAATGAACCCATAAGTCCAGGTCCGCGCGTAAAAGCTATGGCAGATAACTGTTTTTTATCGATATTTGCCTGAGCTAAGGCCTGATGAACTACGGGAACAATGTTTTGTTGGTGTGCTCTTGACGCAAGTTCAGGAACAACACCGCCATATTCCTCATGAATTTTTTGCGTAGCCACCACGTTACTAAGTCTTTTTTTGTCGCATAAAACTGCTGCGGAAGTATCATCACAAGAAGATTCAATAGCGAGAATATAAATTGGTTTGGTTTCCATTTACAAATTTGGAATAAAAATTGAAGTACAAAGATAAAACATAAAAATACTATCAAAAAACTACGTAAAATATTGTTAAGAATACTGCTGGTACTTGCTATCATCTGTATTTTATTGACCTTTATTTTATCGATTCCCGCAGTACAAACTAACTTAGCTTCTCGGGCCACTAAAGCTATCAATGAAAAGTATAAAACCAATATAACTTTAGATAAGTTGCAATTATCTTTAATTACTTGGGATACCAATTTAAGAGGTATTTATATTGAAGATTATCAACAAGACACGCTTTTTTACGTTAAGACATTAAATACATCCATCTTAAATATCAAAAATCTTATCAATGGCGATTTGGCTTTTGGCGCTATCAAAATTGATGAACTTAATTTTAAATTAAAAACCTATAAAGGAGAAACTACCACAAACCTTAATGTTTTTGTAGATAAATTAGATAGTAAAACCCCAAAAGATCCTAATACTCCTTCTTTTCATTTAAGAACTTCAGAGGTTACAATTGCTAAGAGTACTTTTAAATTAATTGATAATAATCGGGAGAATCCTGAAATGCTTAATTTCATAAATCTAAACATTAAAGCAGACGATTTTGAGATTTTAGGCCCTGTGGTCACTGCCGACATTACAAGTTTGGCTTTCGATAGCAAAAGAGGAATCTCGGTTGAAAATTTAGCAACTTCTTTCACCTATACCAAAGAACAAATGCGTTTTGATTCTTTGTCGATTAAGACACCAAAATCTAATTTAATTGGAGATTTAACCATGGATTATGGTCCGGGCGATTTTTTAGATTTTTTAAATAAAGTACAGTTCACAGCAGATTTTGTTGATTCTAAAGTCTCTTTTGATGAAATAAATTTATTGTACAACCAATTTGGCGAAGGCAGAGAAGCTTTTTTCTCTTCAAAAATCACAGGTGTATTAAACGATTTATCGACCAATAATTTATTTTTAGCTTCTGATAATACGGGTATTCGTGGCGATTTTAATTTCAAGAATTTATTTACACGTAGCGAACCTTTCGTTATGGAAGCCGACATTAAAAATATAACAACAAGCTATTACCAACTACGCAGCTTAATGCCCAACTTGTTAGGGAAAACCTTGCCTTCTATTTTTGAAAAATTTGGTGAGTTCACTATTAGAGGTGAAGCTACTGTAACCGAAAACACCATCAACTCTAAAGTAAACATCAATACCGCTATAGGTAGTAGTTATTCTGATTTAGAATTAATTAATATAAAAAATATTGATAATGCTTCTTATAAAGGATTTTTTTCCTTGATAGATTTTAATGCGGGTTATTTTGTGAATAGTGAAGATTTAGGTTTTGTTACCTTGGATTTTAATGTGGAAGGAAAAGGTTTTAAAAAAGAAACCTTAAATACAGAGGTAATTGGCGATGTTTATAGCATCGATTTTAATAATTATAAATACCAAAACTTAAAAGTATCGGGTGTTTTAAAAGATGAGCTTTTCGATGGAATATTAGTCTCTAATGACGAAAATGTTAACTTTAGTTTTAAAGGTCTTGCTGATTTTGCTAAGGAGCAAAACAACTTTAATTTTATTGCTAATGTTAACTATGCAGATTTACGGAAATTAAATTTCATAAAAGATAGTGTTTCTATTTTCAAAGGAAATATAAATATGGATATTACGGGCAATTCGCTTGATAATATTGTAGGTGAAGTTAACTTTTTAGAAACCAGCTATCAGAATAAGAACGACACCTACTTTTTTGATGATTTTAAAATAGCGTCTAGTTTTGAAGAAGATGAAAAACGCATTATTGAAATTAATTCGCCAGATATTATCACAGGTTACATGAAAGGTAATTTTGTAGTGGAAGAATTAGGGAAATTAGCGGCCAATTCTGTAGGTAGTATTTATACCAATTTTAAATCTTACGAAATTACATCAGGCCAAAGTTTAGCCTTTAATTTTAAGATCTATAATAAAATAGTAGAGGTTTTTTTGCCGGAAGTAAAATTTGGAGCAAATACGTTTATTAAAGGCGATATTATTGCCGATGAAGGCGATTTTAAACTCAATTTTAAATCTCCAAATATAGAAGCTTACGGTAATGTGCTAGATAGTATTAATCTTCAGATTGATAATAAAAATCCGCTTTTTAATACTTTTTTATCCGTGGCAGATTTAAAAACAAACTACTACGATGTAAAAGATTTTAATTTAATCAATACAACCTTAAAAGACACTTTGTTTTTTAGAACGGAATTTAAAGGAGGTAAAGAGTTCAATGATGCTTTTAACCTAAACTTTTATCATACGTTTGATAAGGATAAAAAATCGGTTATTGGTTTAAAAACCTCAGATGTTAGTTTTAAAGGAAATACCTGGGCAATTAATAAAAATGGGGACAAGAAAAATAAGGTAATTTTAAATAGTAAGTTAGACAGTATTACGATCGAAGAAATTGTGATGAACAACAGTTTAGACGAGCAAATTAGGCTTCGTGGACAACTAGCAGACTCTACGTTTAAAGATTTGCAGCTCGAGTTTAAAATTGTATCGTTAGATAAGATTACACCTGCTATAGATAGTTTAAAGTTAGATGGTCAAGTAAATGGCACTTTAAATATAAGGCAGAATAACAAAATTTATAGACCTACTTCAAATTTAGATATTACCGACTTTTCTATCAATAAAATTAAACTTGGTGATTTAATGATCGATGCCGTCGGTAATCAAGATTTAACTAAAATAACCCTTACCACAAGATTAAACGATAATGGTGTTGATAAATTAGACCTAAATGGGAGTGTAGATATTAGTGGAGAAAATACTACTGCCGATATTTTAGCTACGTTTAATAATTTTAGTTTAGAACCTTTTAGTCCGCTCGGAGAAGAAGTTTTATCGAATATAAGAGGTTTTATCTCTGGTAATGCACGCATACAAGGTAGGGTAGATAATCCTGAAATAAGCGGTGTTTTGAATCTGGATAGAGCAGGCTTAGGAATTCCATATCTTAATGTAGATTATAATTTCGGATTTAACTCGCAAGTAGTACTTTCAAAACAGACATTCGATTTTCAGAATATTCAATTAACCGATGATGCACACAAAACTAAAGCAACACTAAACGGCGTCATAAATCACAGTTATTTTAAAGATTGGGATTTAGACCTTACAGTGAATACAAATAATAACCGATTTTTAATATTAAATACGCCTTTTGAAGAAGAAGTATTATACTACGGAACAGGGTATCTAAATGGTTCAGGTAGAATTTACGGCCCTACAAAAGCCTTGAATATTGATGTTGTGGGTGAGACAGCTAAGGGAACATCTTTAAAAATTCCCTTAAGTGATGTCGCTAGTATTGGCGATTATTCCTTTATCAATTTTATCAATAAAAATAATATCAGTGAAGAAGTAGCACAGCGAGAATTAGAAAACTATGAAGGCTTAGAACTATCTTTTGATTTAGATATTACACCAGATGCAGAGGTGGAAATAATTATAGATCAAAAGACAGGAAGTAGTTTAAAAGGCACAGGAAGAGGCTTGGTTTTAATCGAATTAAATACCAACGATAAGTTTATTATGGAAGGAGCTTTTGTGGTAGTTACAGGGCAATATCGCTATAAATTTGGCGGAATTATCGATAAAACTTTTACCGTAGTACCAGGTGGTACCATTAACTGGGAAGGCTCTCCTTTAGATGCAAAACTGAACATGCAAGCTGAGTATTCGTTGAATGCAAATCCTGCACCACTTTTAGATAATCCTGGGTATACACGCCAAATTCCGACTAAAGTAATCGTAAAGTTGCAAGAATCTTTGGAACAGCCAGACATCGATTATAGTATTGAGTTCCCAGGCGCAAGTTCTTTAGTGAAGTCAGAGTTAGATTATCGTTTGCAAGACCCGACAGTAACCGCTAATAATGCCTTTTCTCTATTGGCTCAAGGTAGTTTTTTAAGTGCAACTAACGGCGGAGCTATAGGTCAACAGGCCTTAACCGGTAATATTCTTCAAACACTATCAAGCGGTTTAAATTCGGTCATCGATAGTAATAATGAAAATTTTAATTTTGGATTGTCTTACGAACAAGGGAATAATGCTTTAACCGATAATCAATCGGATAATTTGGCCGTATTAAATTTTGCAACAAGCATTAGCGACAAATGGTTGCTAAGTGGTAGTTTAGGAATTCCCGTAGGAGGAGGCGATAATATTAACCCCACGGCAGTTGGTGGCGACTTTGAACTGCAATATCTTTTTAATGAAGATGGTACTTTTAGAGGAAAAGTATTTAATAGAGAAAACGAAATACAGCAATTTTTAGGAGATGTGCAGGGCTATACACAAGGTATTGGTTTATCGTATCAAATCGATTTTAATACTTTTAGTCAATTAAAACAAAGATTGTTCGCAAGAAAACCCAAAGAGGAGGTAAAAGTGGCAAAAGATACTGTCCCCGCAGCAACTAAAAACGACAACGTAATGCGTTTGAAATCAAAATCTAGGCTTTAGGTTTTTTATTTCTGTGTATTGGGTTGTGGTTATTGGACAAAAAAATTAAGTTCAAGTATCAAGTACACTTCGACTAAGTCAAAAATTTAAAAACAACACAATCCAAACATTAAACTAACAAAAACCCACCAATCAAAAAAAATAAAATTCCAACATTTCAATACTACAATCATCCAAAAATCTA
>JANQTG010000104.1:5853-18104 GCA_030731855.1 Cellulophaga sp.
GCTATTGTAAATAAAGGGATTGATCCCTTATTTTAATCGGAAAAGTTTGTTAATTTTGTTTTTTTAGAAATTAATGGAAGGAAAGATAAAAAAGATAGGTGTGTTCACATCTGGTGGCGATTCCCCAGGTATGAATGCTGCAATACGATCGGTAGTTAGGTCATGCGCATATATGAAAATAGAATGTATGGGTATTTACAGAGGATATCAGGGAATGATTGAAGGCGACTTTAAACCTATGGATGCTCGTAGTGTAAATAATATCATTAATAAAGGTGGCACCATTCTAAAATCAGCTCGATGTTTAGAATTTCAAACCAAAGAAGGCAGACAAAAAGCTTACGATCAGTTACAAGCTGCCGGTATAGACGGACTAGTAGTTATTGGTGGCGATGGCAGTTTTACTGGAGCACTAATATTTAACAAAGAATTTCATGTACCTATTATTGGTATTCCTGGTACTATAGATAATGATATTTTTGGCACAACCTACACTTTAGGTTTTGATACAGCCTTAAATACGGTAGTTGAAGTAATCGATAAAATTAGAGATACCGCCAGTTCGCACAACCGATTATTTTTTGTTGAAGTAATGGGTCGAGATGTTGGGCACATTGCTTTAAATGCTGGAGTTGGAGCAGGAGCAGAGGAAATTTTAATACCCGAGGAAAATTTAGGGTTAGAGCGTTTGTTAGAATCTTTAAAGCGCAGTAAAGCTTCTGGGAAATCTTCAAGTATTGTAGTGGTTGCAGAAGGCGATAAAACGGGTAAAAATGTTTTTGAATTAAAGGAATATGTAGAAAAACATTTGCCTATTTATGACTGTCGCGTTTCGGTTTTAGGCCATATGCAAAGAGGTGGTTCACCATCATGTTTTGATCGTGTGCTAGCCAGTAGAATGGGCGTTAAAGCTGTTGAAGCCTTGTTAGAAGGTAAATCTAGCTTAATGGTCGGTATTCAAGATAATAAAATTACCCTTACTCCAATTAGTAAAGCTATAAAAGGGCATACCAAAATAGATAAAGAGCTCTTGCGAGTTTCAGATATAATGACTGTATAATTTTAATATATTAATTAATAAATAAATAAAAATGTCAAATTTAAAAATAGGAATTAACGGATTCGGTAGAATAGGAAGATTAGTTTTCAGAATAAGTGTAACAAGGCCAGATGTAGATGTTGTTGCTATCAATGATTTATTAGATGTTGAGCACTTAGCTTACCTGTTAAAGTACGATTCTGTTCACGGAAAGTTTGACGGAACTGTAGAGGTAAAAGATGGTCACTTAGTCGTAAATGGTAAAACAGTACGTATTACTGCTGAGAGAGACCCTAAAAATATTAAATGGGATGCTGTAGGTGCAACGATTGTTGCTGAATGTACAGGAATTTTTACCACTTTAGAAACAGCGCAATACCATATTGACGGTGGTGCAAAAAAAGTAGTTATTTCGGCGCCTTCTAAAGATGCGCCTATGTTTGTAATGGGTGTAAACCATAAAGATGCTAAAGCAACAGATACTATTGTTTCTAATGCTTCTTGTACTACTAATTGTTTAGCGCCATTAGCTAAAGTTTTAAACGATAACTTTGGTATTGATGAAGCTTTAATGACAACTGTACATGCAACAACAGCAACGCAAATGACAGTGGATGGTCCTTCTAGAAAAGATTGGAGAGGTGGTCGTAGTGCTTTACTAAATATTATTCCTGCTTCAACAGGTGCTGCGGTTGCAGTAACTAAAGTTATTCCTGCTTTAAAAGGAAAACTTACAGGGATGGCCTTTAGAGTACCAACGGCTGATGTTTCTGTAGTAGATTTAACGGTTCGTTTACAAAAAGAAACGTCTTACGAAGAAATTAAAAAAGTATTCAAAGCAGCTTCTGAAGGAGAATTAAAAGGAATTTTGGGATACACAGAAGAAAATGTGGTTTCTCAAGATTTTATTGGAGATGCTAGAACTAGTATTTTTGATGCAGGTGCTGGGATCGAATTAAATTCTAAATTCTTTAAATTAATATCTTGGTACGATAACGAAGCTGGTTTTTCTAACAAAATGTTAGACTTAACGCAACACATTTCTAAATTATAATTTATAACCTTTAAAATCCTAAAATTAGCTGAAACACTAGCTTTTTTTAGGATTTTTACTTTAATTTTTGGCGTATGATATTAATTGTAGATAGTGGTGCAACAAAATCGGACTGGATTGCTTTAGATGAAAGTGGAGAACGCTTGTTTCTTACACAAACTTTAGGTTTAAGTCCTGAAGTTTTAACAAGACCCGTAATCGAAGATCGTTTAGCGAATAATTTTGAACTTTCTAAGAATAAAGAAGACGTTACTAAATTATTCTTTTATGGTGCTGGTTGTGGTACAGCAAGAATGCAAAATTTATTGAAAGAGATTTTTGCTTCGTTTTTTCCGAATGCTATTGCTGAGGTTCGTGAAGATACCTATGCAGCTATTTACGCGACTACAAATATTGGAGATCAAAGTATTGTTTGTATACTTGGAACAGGTTCTAATTGTAGTTATTTTGATGGCGAAAAATTGCATCAAAAAGTAGCTTCGCTTGGTTATATTCCTATGGATGACGGTAGTGGTAATTTCTTTGGAAGAAAATTAATCCGTGATTATTATTTTAATAAAATGCCATTAGATTTAGGTCAGAAATTTTCTAGCGAGTATAATTTAGAGGCTGATGTAATCAAAGAAAATCTATACAAACAACCCAACCCGAATACCTATTTAGCAACGTTTGCTCGTTTTATTGTTGAAAATAAAGAACATCCTTATTGTAAAGGTGTGATTGAAAAAGGATTTCAGCAATTTATCAATAATTATATCATGCAATTTGATTTGGCTACTAAAGTGCCTATTTCGTTTATAGGAAGTATTGCTTTTTACTTGCAAGATGAACTTAAAAAAGCTTTAGGACGAAATGATTTGATTGTCGGTAAAATTCTTCAAAAGCCTATAGATGGCTTGGTGAAGTTTCATCAAAGTAAAATGAATTAATGTAACAATTTGAAAATGAACCAATTGTTTAATGTAAAAACCTGCCCGTCCGGCAGGCGGGTGTAGCAATGTTGGTCATGTAATAATTTAATTTAAAAACTTCTAAGTTTCTTATTCTTAGAAGCTTTTGTTTTTAATGTAACAATTGATTAATGTGAAAACCTGCCCGTCCGGCAGGCGGGCGTAACAATGTAATTAATAGTTTAATTTGAAGATTGGTTGATTTGAAAATAATTAATGTGAGAATATATTAAGTATAGTATTTTTCCAACAACGAAGAATGAACAACGAACAACTAACAACTATTTAACCGCTATCATAGAAATCTCTACATTGACAAACTTTGGTAAATTGGCAACTTCTACAGTTTCGCGAGCAGGAGCTGTTTCGGCATCAAAATAAGTTCCGTAAACTTCATTTATTTTAGCGAATTGGTGCATGTCTTTTATAAAAATTGATGCTTTTATCACATGCTCAAAAGTCATACCTGCTTCTGTTAAAATGGCTTTTAGGTTTTCCATAGACTGTTTGGTTTCTTTTTGTATATCACCTTCTACCAATTCTCCAGTAGCTGGATTAATAGGAATTTGACCAGAAATATAAAGCGTATTTCCTGAAAGTACTGCTTGGTTATAAGGTCCTATTGGTGCAGGAGCATTTGGAGTATTTATTATTTTTTTCATATCAATTAGATTAAAAAGTGAAATAGGTAATGAGTTAAAGAGTTAAAAAGTGTAATAGTGAAATAGTTAAAAAGTTAAAAGTAGTTTGTAAAATAAGGCAATTTGAATTTTTAAAAAGATAATTATTTAGTATTTCATTTTAAATTTTTTTTATCAACGAACTACCTTCTACTTTGCTTATCCCATTTTAAATCTTGTAGCATAGAACTAGAGATTCCTATAAAAAAATCCCAGCGTTCAAAATCGCCAAAAGGTGTCCAGTTAAAGCGTAAATTAAAACTCCCTAGCTCTCGTTGAAAACGTAATTGTGTGATAGAAAACCCTTTGTTTGTAAAATCGTACCCAGATGAAGCACCTATTTTCCATTTTGGGGTGAGTTCAATATTTCCAGAAAACATTAAGCTGTTATTGCTTATGGTATTTTGTCTATTCGGATTTGAATAACTTACGGTGTAGGCTAATCTTAAATCCCACGGAATTTTATTAGAATAAAAAGTGGTTTCCCGTTCTTCTTCGTTTTCTTCTCCATTTTGACCAATACCTCCGTTGCGCATAAAATCAGCATCACCAAAAAGATCATCTGTTCTCCCGCCACTTGTTGCACTATAATCATATTTGTTTTCTTCCTCTTTCTTTTTATCTTCTTCGTCTTTCTTTTCGAAATCCTTATTAGAAAGGGCATAGCTCACATTTGCTCTGGCATTGGTTAACCTAAGTAAACTACCTCCATTATTTATGTTTAGCGTATTTATACGTATTCCTGTATTATCAATCGCATATGGGTCAAGACTACCACCAAAGTTTATGGCCATTTTGTTATTTAAAATACTAGTACCGCCCGTAAAGCTTATGGGGCTTAATTTCAAAGAGTCGGCGTTAATATTATATCCTGTAGAAAAGTTTAAATTTCGTAAGAGTTGTATTTTTTTTGCTTCAGTTTCTGTAGAATCTTTAGAGCGCACTTTAGCTTCCAGCGTGTTCGCTAACGAAAAATTTAATGAATTAGACATGTTGAGGCTAGGCACTCCGTTTAATGTTCCTTCAAAACGTGTGTAACGCCTAACGTCTCCAAAACGGTCTATTAGTTGGTCGCCATTACTATCTAATAGATCTTCGTAATATTGGTCGAATGAAGGGGTGTATCCATAACTTAGTGATGGTCTAGCGACATGGCGTATGACTTGTATTTTACTGCCCTCTTTAAAATTTACTCTTCCATAGAGCGTAGTTCCAATATTAGCACTAAAGTTATAGCGATTAAAACGGTCAAAACCCTTAACGGTATCTGTAACGATAGTTCTATTGGTTTCTTCGTCGAACCTTCTATTAAAGGTTTCTAAAACCCATAAATCTTCGTAGGAACCACCCATGGTAACGCTAAAATGTTTAGCGACTTTAAAGTTTGTGCTGATAGGAATTCTATGTCTTGCCCCAACTCGCGCATTGTCGAACATTTTACTGGTTAGAAAGTCTTCGTCGTTAGTCGTTAAGGTATTTTGTGCGTTAACATCATACTGAAAATTTATATTTTGGATAATTCCCTTTTTTACACCATCTCTCTTAGCAAATGGAAATATTCTTTCCATACTTCCTTGAAAGGTAGGTAAAGTCATGTCTATATTATCACCCGTAGCTGTTGCACTGGTTAGCTGGCGATGTGAAGCTGTTAAACTTATATTTACTGATGGATATTCTGGGAAGGTTTTAGAATATGAAACAGAAGATTGTAGGGTGTTATTTTGCGTATTTCCAACATCCTGTATTCGTAACGAATTTCTAAAATAATTACTGCTTCCCAAGTTTACTGACGCAGAAAAGGTAGAGTTTGGACTCGATTTCTGGTCTTGCGAATGGTTCCACTGTACATTGTAATTGGTGCTTCGGCTATAATCATCAAAGCCTTTTTGACTGGTAATTAAGTTTTGATATTGTAAATTAAAACCACCCCTATATTTATAACGTTTTACATAAACAGATCGTGTGTTTAATCCATAGCTACCATTGGTAAATAAATCTCCAGTTATCTCAAAATCGGCCACTTCGCCAATAGGTAAATAATAACCTCCGTTTTGTATAAAATACCCTCTATCGGGCAAATTACCAAACGTAGGGAATATAATACCGCCAGAACGCCCTTGGCTCATAGGAAAATAAGCAAAAGGTAAAGCAATGGGCGTAGGTACATCGGCAATATACATGTTGCTAAAACCAGCAATCACCTTTTTTTTAGGAACAAATTTTGCTTTATTTACCAAAATATAATAATCCGGATTTATGGTGTCTTTTGAAGTGGTTAACCTTCCTTTGCTTAAAAAGTACACAGAATCGTTTTCTTTTTTTGTCACTTCGGCATACACTTTCATGGCATCGCTACCTAGAGATCCCAAACCAGCTTGCTGTTCAGATCTAGAGTTCCAAATTAAAGCTTTTTGAGTGTCAAAATTAAAGCGAATAGAATCGGGTCGTACAATATTATCCCCTTGTTTAAAATAAGGGAGTTGTGTATAATTGCCTAATGAATCTTTTATTCTACCTGCATAAACTTCATTTTTAATGTAGTCCATGATAATAACACCAGCTTTTAACTCCGTATCTTGGTATTGAATTTCGGCGTTGTTGTACAGATAAATTTTTTGATCTTTTTGACTTAGTTTAACGTAGTCGCGAGCCGTGTATTTTATATTATCAAGAAGTAGTGGTTGTTTTTTGGGAATTGTATCTGTTTTAACGGTATCGATAGCAACATTTTGCACGGACGCTATTTCAGAAAAATCTTTTGGAGCTACAATGGAGTCTTTTATTGTTTTAATAGGGAGTATTACTACCTTGTTTTCTTGACTAAAAACGCTGGCAATACCACTAAACAGTAGTAAAAATAAAAGTAGATAGTGTTTGTTTGATTGCAAGGCTATAAATCCTATTTTTGTAATAGTTTGTCTTGTCTTAGCGACGATTAGAATCGGAGTCAAACTTACATATATTTTTTGTTCTGTAGCCGCTACATTACAATAATTTTAACCTTAAGATGCTATTTTTATAGAATGATTATGAATTTTTATCGAGTACTAAGTCTTTTGTTTTTATTTTGTTGGAGTACGTCTTTCGGTAGTTTTGCGAAAAGTCATCAACCTAACGATCCTTTTATAGTAGTTTTAGATGCTGGCCATGGAGGTCATGATCCAGGCAATTTGGGCAATGGCTATCTTGAAAAAAATATCACTTTAAATATTGTTTTAAAAGTAGGAGCCATTTTAGAGAAAAATCCTAATATCAAAGTTATTTACACAAGAAAAGACGACACTTTTGTAGATCTGTATAAAAGAGGTGAAATTGCTAATAAGGCAAATGCCAATTTATTTGTGTCTGTTCATTGCGATTCTCATACGTCTGATGCGCATGGTGCAGGAACTTTTGTATTAGGGCTTCATGCCAATAAACAAAATTTTGAAATCGCAAAAAAGGAAAACTCGGCTATTTATTTAGAAGATAATTATGAAACTCGGTACGCGGAGTATAATATTAATTCTCCAGAATCGGTTATTGGTTTAACCATTATGCAAGAAGAGTTTTTAGATCAAAGCATACTACTGGCAAAATTAATGCAAGATAATTTTACTGGTAAACTAAGCAGAAAAGATAGAAAAGTAAAACAAGCAGGTTTTATTGTCTTGCACCAAACTTTTATGCCTAGTGTTTTGGTAGAAACTGGTTTTCTTACCTACAAACCAGAAGGGGAGTATTTAGATTCTTCTAAAGGTCAACAACAAATGGGTGAAGCCATTGCAAGTGCTATTTTAGATTATAAAAGTCAAATTACAAGCAATTCAAATACACCTAATGTTACTACACCTGCACAAGAAAACAAAAAAGAAGACGTTAAAAAGGATAAGGTAGCCGAAGTGGTTGTAAAACAAACGCCTAACATTGAGCCAAAAATTGATAAACCAGTTGCTTTAGATAAAGACAAAATAATTTTTAAGGTTCAAATATTTGCTAGTTCAAAAAGTGTCGCCGTAAAACCTGAAAATTTTAAAGATTTGAATACGATATCAAAAGAAGCATTTAAAAATATTTATCGCTATATGTATGGTGAAACACAATCAATCGACTACGCTAATAAATTAAAAAAAGATGCTGTTTTTAAAGGCTATAAAGATGCCTATGTGGTTGCTTATAAAAACGGAGTTCGCATTCCTATAGAAGAAGCGTTAAAATAACTTCCGAAATAGTTAAGTCACTTCTTTTAATAGTATTATTTTTGTCAGAGACTTTCTACAAATCATTGAAATAGCTTGGTTTTGTAAAAAATAGAATAGTCGCAAAATTGGCTTCCATCATAAGTGCTGCTTTAGTAGCTTTAATTAATGATCTATTTTTTAATTAAAATAAAAATTAAAAACATTGAAACGCGTGAAATTATCTAGAGAAATTAAAACAGGAGTTATTGTTGTTGGTGGTATTCTATTATTTATAATGGGGTTTAGTTACCTTAAATCTACACCGCTATTTGATAACAGTAAAACCTTTTATGGAATTTACGAAAATGTGGGTGGTTTACAAACGGGTACCTCAGTCTCTATAAATGGCTTAAATGTTGGGAGCGTAAATGATATAAAATTTCATGATAAATCTGGTAAATTATTGGTAACCTTCTCGGTAAACAACGAGTTCGAATTTTCTAATTCAAGCATGGCGGAGTTATACGATACTGGTATTATTGGCGGTAAAGGCATACAAATTATTCCAGTTTTTGACGGTAATCCTAAGGCGAAATCAGGAGATACCCTAATAACAGGCGTAAAACCGGGCTTGACGGATTTAGTTCAAAAAAATCTGGCACCATTGCAACAAAAAATTGAAGGTGCGGTAACCCATGCCGATTCTTTACTGGTGAGCTTTAACCAAATATTAGATACCAAAACAAAAACCGATTTACGCGAAACCGTTACGGGACTTAATGCCTTGGTAAAAAGTTTTCAAAGCACCTCAAATGCCATGAATACCTTAATTGCAGATAATCGAGTGCAACTTAACGGGTCTGTTAAAAATATAGGTTTAATTACTGATAACTTTGCAAAACTATCTGATTCTTTGTCAAATGCAGGATTAACAACAACCATTAAAACCCTAGAAACTACTTTAGCTAATTTCAATCAAATTTTATCAAAAATGGAGCAAGGCGAAGGTACAATGGGTAAGTTAATGACCGATGATGAACTGTACAGAAATTTGACTTCTTCTAGTAATGAGTTAGATTTGTTATTGCAAGATTTTCGTTTAAATCCAAAACGATACGTAAATGTGTCTGTTTTTGGAAAAAAACAAATAGAGTACGAGCTGCCAGAAAATGATCCAGCTCTTAATATAGAAGAATAATTATGATGGAGTATTTACCACAAGTGCTTTTTATAGTATTACTAACGGCCGGAATTGGTTATTTCGCCATTAATGTGAAGAAATTAGCCAGAAATATTCAACTAGGTAAGGCGGTTGTTATTAATGATAATAAACCACAACGTTGGACAAACATGTTCAAAATTGCTTTTGGACAAACCAAAATGGTAGTAAGGCCAGTCTCTGGTTTCTTGCATTTTATTGTATACGTAGGTTTCATAATTATAAATATCGAAGTTCTTGAGATTATTATAGACGGTATTTTTGGTACGCACCGTATCGGATTAAGTGTTTTGCCTGTAGGTGTTTATGGTTTTTTGATCGGTACTTTTGAAATATTAGCGGTATTGGTTTTAGTGGCTGTCATTATTTTTTGGATAAGAAGAAATGTGATTAAATTAAAACGATTTTTAAGTGCTGAAATGACAGGTTGGCCTAAAAATGACGCTAATATTATTCTTTATTTTGAAGTTGTTTTGATGTGTTTATTTTTAATGATGAATGCGACAGATACTTCATTCCAAAACTTAAATTCAGGGAATGTTGTGAGTCAATTTATAGCACCCTTATTTAATGGTGTTTCTGAAACTACCTTACACACCATAGAAAGAGGCGCGTGGTGGTTGCATATTGCCGGTATTTTAGCATTTTTGAATTACTTATATTTCTCAAAGCATTTACACATTTTACTTGCATTTCCTAACACGTATTATGGCAAGTTGATACCAAAAGGCCAGTTACTAAACAATGAAGCAGTAACAAAAGAGGTAAAATTAATGATGGATCCGTCCGTTGATCCGTTTGCGGCTCCTGCCGAAGGCGATGCAGCTGCTGCGGTTCCTGATAAGTTTGGAGCATCTGATGTAACTGATTTAACTTGGGTGCAATTATTAAACGCTTACACCTGTACCGAATGTGGTCGTTGTACTAGCGAATGCCCAGCAAACCAAACAGGTAAAAAATTATCTCCTCGAAAGATAATGATGGATACCCGCGATCGATTAGAAGAAGTAGGTAAAAATATAGACGCAAATAAAGGAACTTTTGTACCCGACGGAAAACAACTGCTGGGCGATTATATTACCAATGAAGAATTATGGGCATGTACTACTTGTAATGCTTGTGTAGAAGCTTGCCCGGTAAGTATAGATCCATTATCAATTATTATGAATATGCGTCAGTATTTGGTCATGGAGCAATCTGCTGCGCCTTCTGATTTGAATAACATGATGGGGAATATTGAAAATAATGGTGCGCCATGGCCTTTTAATCAACAAGATAGACTTAACTGGACAAACGAATCATAACAAAATTTAGCTATGAGTAATACGATACATGTGCCAACAATGGCATCACTTTTTGCAGAAGGGAAACAACCAGAAGTTTTATTCTGGGTGGGTTGCGCAGGAAGTTTTGACGATAGAGCAAAAAAAATAACCAAAGCATTTGTAAAAATATTGAATAAAGCCAACGTGAGTTTTGCGGTTTTAGGTACCGAAGAAAGTTGTACTGGCGATCCTGCAAAGCGCTCAGGAAATGAGTTTCTTTTTCAGATGCAAGCTGTTACGAATATCGAAGTTTTGAATGCGTATGATGTAAAAAAAATAGTGACTACGTGTCCGCATTGTTTTAATACCCTTAAAAACGAATATCCAGGTTTAGGAGGTACCTACGAAGTAGTGCACCACACTCAGTTTTTAAAAGATTTATTAGATACAGGTAAGATCACCATCGAAGGCGGAAAGTTTACAGGAAAGCGTATTACTTTTCATGACCCTTGTTATTTAGGCAGAGCCAATAATGTGTATGAAGCGCCTAGAGATTTAATTCGGAAATTAGATGCAGAATTGGTAGAAATGAAAAGCTGTAAATCAAGAGGACTTTGTTGCGGCGCTGGTGGTGCTCAAATGTTTAAAGAAGCAGAAAAAGGTGATAAAGAAGTAAACATAGAACGTACGGAGCAGGCCATAGAAGTACAGCCAGATATTATCGCAGCGGGTTGTCCGTTTTGTAACACCATGATGACCGACGGGGTTAAAGGCAAAGAAAAAGAAAACACCATTGCCGTGATGGATATTGCAGAATTGATTGCTAATGCCGATGATTTGTAAATTTAAAAGTTTAGAAGTTTGGTAAAATGAGTTTTGAAGTTTAAAAAAGTTTAGGAGTTTAGAAAAAAGTTTTAAAAATTTCTCTTAACCTTTTAATCTTTTTAACCTAATAAACCACTAACCTTATAACTTCCTAACCTTATAAACTCCTAAACTAATACCCTAAAAAAATGCTAGTAGATTTCACCACTTTACCAGACGAATCAAGAGTTTGGATATACCAATGCAACAGAACTTTTTCTGAGTCAGAGCAGATAGAAATACATGAGGCTATAAAAGTTTTTTTACAAGACTGGACAGCACATGGGAGCGATTTAAATGCAGGTTATGAAATGCCGTATAATCGTTTTATAGTTATAGGTTTAGATCAAAGTAGTCAAGGAGCCACAGGTTGTTCTATTGATGCTTCTGTTAGATTTATTCAAGGATTAGAAAAAAAGTATAGTGTCGATTTGCTTGATAAAATGAATGTATCCTATAAGCAAGGAGAATTTGTAGCCTATAAAACTTTATTGGACTTTAAAGCGATGGCGAAAAATAAATCGGTTTCAAAAAACACTATAGTTTTTAATAATTTGGTGACCAATAAAGAAGAATACTTAAATCATTGGGAAGTACCTGCCGAAGAAAGCTGGCATAATCGGTTGATGTAATTTTTTAAATTTTAGATACATTTATTTTTTTATTTAGTCAGTAGAATTTCCTGGGACTTAAATAGGCCTAGAGTTTAGGCAATCTAGATAATCATAAATTTCAGCAAAGAATCAAGACAGAATGCTCTAGTTTCTTGGCGCTTGTAGCCAGCGGTCTTGAGTTGTCTTCTTCCATAAATTTTATTGAAATAAACTTATAAACTCCTTTTTTTAATTATTATTTATTTTCTTGTCACAACCGACAACCAACCACGATCAACTAGTGTCTAGAAGATTTAGCCATCTATTTTCTAGCACTTTTTTTCATAAACCTTCCTAAAAGCCTATTTTTACAAGTAAACATCGACAAAATGCAATAAAAGGTATTATTTTTGGTTGTATTATTTTA
>JANQTG010000105.1 GCA_030731855.1 Cellulophaga sp.
CGCTAAAATTTTAAGTTCTAAAGAAAAAGTTGGCATAAATTCAATACTTTATTTTAAAAAACATTTGAAACAAACATGATTGAACCAATAATGTGGTGCCTATTACCACCATAGTCAACATAATACTTAATGATTTTTGTGAAGATACCGCATTGTAAATGGTAACACTGTAAGTAGGGTCTATGGTTGATAGCAATAACACCGGATACAACTAAAAGGCTACTAACATTAATAAAAACGCCATAGTTAACGATGAAAATTTAAGTGCTTGAAAGTATTTTTTCTTAGATACCAATCTAGGTACGTTAGCTACTGCTAAAAATACTAACAAGTGTACCACAAAAAATAGGATATATAAATCTATTTTACACCCTAAAACTAAAAAGTATTTAATCTGTTTTATTGTTCCCTCATAATACCTCTATTTATATTAGCTATTTTCTTACATTTACAATTAGATACTATTTGAAAGAAAAAAATATAAAATTTAGTGTTACTATTATAAGTAGTATTCAAATGATTACGAAAAAATATTTAGAGCTATGTGAATATTTTATAAAATGAAGTAATGACTAATGATTAAATTCCTTAAAAAATTTCGCCAAAGTGTAAGTACCGAAAACCAACTAAAGGCTGCCCAAGTAGAGTTAGAAAAACTTAAAGCAGATTTAGATGCAAAAGAACTTTACACTAAAGTTTTTATTGAACAAGCACCAACCGCAATTGCTATGCTCGATAAAAATATGCACTATATCGCCGTTTCTAAACAGTGGATTTCAGATTTTAAAATGGAAGGAAAAGAAGTCATTGGCCGCTCTCATTATGATGCTTTTCCAGAAATAGGTGACGATTGGAAAGCAAATCATCAAAAATGCCTTCAAGGAGCTGTTGACAGTAATGAAGGTGCCCCTTTTGTTCGCGCTGATGGAAGTGTTCAGTGGATTTATTGGGATGTTCGGCCTTGGTATATTTCAGAAGACAATGTAGGAGGCTTAATCATGCATACTGGCGATATCACCCACCTTAAAGAAAAAGAGGAAGAACAAATTTTTATTGAAAAAATACTGGACAAAACCAATGAAGTAGCCCGTATTGGAACATGGGATATAGACCTTATAAAAAATACACTTTTCTGGAGTAAAATGGTTCGCAAGATTCATGAAGTACCTAAAAACTATATGCCAGATTTAGACTCTGCTATTGATTTTTTTAAAGAAGGAGAAAGTAGAGATACCATACGCAATGCGGTTAATGAAGCGATAGAAAAGGGAATTGCTTATGACGTTGAAGTAGAACTTATCACTGCGAAAAATAAAGTAATTTGGGCTCGTGCTATAGGACAGGCAGAAATTGTCAACGGAAAATGTGTTCGCCTTTTTGGTGTCTTTCAAGATGTGAATGCTATGAAAATTTCACAATTAGCTTTAAATAAGGCACATACAGAATTAAAGGCCATATTTAATTCTAGAGCAGCAGCTATCGTTGCAACAGACATTGATGGTAATATTACTCAGTTTAATCGTGGGGCAGAAATTTTAACGGGCTATACGGCGGAAGAAATGATTGGCTTGCAAAGTCCCACATTTTTTCATTTTCAAGAAGAGTTAAACCGGTTTAGCATTGATGTTGCAAAGCGATACAATAAAAATCCAATAGGTTTTAATGCCCAATTAGAGATGTCTAAACACAATGCTTATGATACCCGTGAGTGGAATTATAAGAGAAAAGACGGCGCTTCTTTGCCTGTGCTATTAACCTTAACCTCTATAAAAGATGAGCAGGATAAACTTATTGGCTTTTTAGGCATTTCAACTGATATTTCCGAATTAAAAAATGCAGAAAATGAACTCATTAAAAAAAATCAGTTGCTAAGTTTTGCTGAAAAAATAACCATGATGGGCAATTGGCAATGGGACATCCCGACCAATAAAATAAAATGGTCTGCTAACCTATACACTATTTTTGGTGTTGAGGAAAATACCGCTATCACCTATGACACTTATTTTAATTTTGTTTACCCTGAGGATAAAGAAATAGTAGCGGAACAAGTAGCCCGAATCTTTAGGGAGAAAAAATATGCTGATTTAATGCATCGCATTCAACTAAGCAACGGGGTCGTAAAAATAGTACAACTTTTAGCTGAAGTGATTACCGATGATTTCGACAATGTGATTGAGGTAATTGGCACTTGCCAAGATGTTACGGAGCAAAAAATGGCGGAAAAAAAATTAGAGACTTTAGCTCAAAAGTTGACCATTCAAAATAGTCAACTAGCCGATTTTGCGCATATTACTTCTCATAATTTAAGAGCTCCTGTAAGCAATCTTAACTCGCTTTTAGATTTTTACAATAGTGCCGAAAGTGAGCAAGAAAAAATGAGTTTATTTAAAAAGTTTGAAAAAGTGATTCACCACCTTACGCTAACGCTAAATACCTTAGTTGAATCGTTGAGGACAAAAAATGTAAGTTTAGAAGACATCGAAGAAGTATTCTTTGATGAAGTGCTAACCAAAACAAAAGAAATACTTAGTGCACAAATTATGAATACATCTGCCATAATTACAAGTGATTTCTCAAAAATTAAAAAAATTAATTACAATAAAATTTATTTAGAAAGTATTTTCCTTAATTTGTTAAGCAATTCTATCAAATACAAGGCAGAGTATCATGCTCCTAAAATTTTTATTGAATCGGACCTAGAAGATGGAAAAATAAAAATAACATTTAAAGACAATGGTTTAGGGATTGATTTAGAAAAGCATGGACATAAATTATTTGGTTTAAATAAAACATTTCATAGACATAAAGAAGCTAAAGGTGTTGGCCTGTTTATGACCAAAACACAAATTGAAGCTATGGGTGGTGAAATATCTGCCTCAAGTAAAGTTAATGAAGGAACAACATTCTATATAAATCTCAATTAATATTATATGCAAAAGAGCCCTATTAATATCTGTATTGTTGACGATGACGATATTTATCAATTTACCTTGATCAAAACACTAGAATCTTTTAAATTACCAAAAAATATCATCGCTTTTGCAGATGGGGAAGAGGCTATGGACTTTATGTTAGACCACCTTGGAGAAGATCACAAACTTCCAGATATTATATTTCTAGATATTAATATGCCCATCATGGATGGTTTTCAATTCATGGATGAATATGTTAAAATAAAACCTAAGGTAGGTAAGCTTATCACCATATACATGGTCTCTTCATCAGTAGATGCTGTAGACATAGAACGTGCAAGAAACATCAGTGCTATTTCTGATTATATTATAAAACCTATAAAAAAGGGAGAATTAAAATCTATTCTTGAAAAATTAGTAGATGATTTAAATTAAATAGTTGATCTTTATTATGGCTTAAATATAGAAGCTTTATTAGCTTTTACTAGGGTTAATAAAGCATCATTTTTAGTTCTAAATTTCTACAAATAAAAGTTTTCTTTATAGCTGTTGAAATCTAAAAAAGTCCGTTATTTATTCTTAAAATAAGCTTTAGTGACAATTATGTGAGTAATTATATACTAAGAGTTGGTTAGCTTATAATTTCAGTTTATATTTTTTTATGACAAATTTATTGTTTTAAATTTGTAAGATTTTTACTACATTTATATATTAAAAGACCCATATTGATGACTAAAATTCAATTATTATACTTGCCTTACCAAGGCTAACTTAATTGCTATTTCTAAAACATCTATATATTAATTTCTATAACTTTCTTAGATTATGAAAATTGAAAGAGTATGTATCATTGATGACGACCCTATTTTTGTCTATGGAACAAAAATTTTATTGAATCATAATAGCTCTTTTGGTTCTTCTGTAATAGTCTATGAAAATGGAAAAGAGGCTTTAGATGACCTTACTGCCCTTGTTAAAAGTGAAGAAAAACTACCTGATGTTATTTTTTTAGATTTAAATATGCCCACCATGGATGGCTGGGAGTTTTTAGATGAATTTATAAAATTATCTTTTAAAAATAGGCCTAAGATCTTTATTGTAAGTTCTTCTATAGATCAAAAAGATATTAAAAAAGCACGTAGCTATGAGATCGTACAAGATTTTATTGCAAAACCATTGTCGAACACCCTAATGGCAACTATATTCAAAGCTCTTGAAGGAAAGGATGAAGCCAGTTAATGAACCTTTAAAAGCCTTTACACATTTTATACTTTTAAAACATAAACTTCTGTGATAAACTAAAGCTTCAGCTTTTGTAAAACTCCTTTTAATATTTATAAGATTTAATTAATAACTCGTATCGTCCAAAGTTACTTTTCCGTTAAATGTCTTGTATAGAAAAAATAGATAACCTGCCAATAGTGGAGCACCTATTACCACCATAGTCAACATAATACCTAATGATTTTTGCGAAGATGCCGCATTATAAATGGTAACACTGTAAGATGGGTCTATGGTAGAAGGCAATAACACTGGATACAGCTGAAAGGCCACTAACATTAATAAGAACGCCATAGTTAACGATGAAAATACAAGTGCTTGAAAGTATTTTTTCTTAGACACTAATCTAGGTACGTTAGCTACTGCTAAAA
>JANQTG010000106.1 GCA_030731855.1 Cellulophaga sp.
CCTAAATTAATATCTCCACCGCCTTGTAATGGAGATAAACTGGTTAATCTTGTAAAGTTTCTTCCCTCCGTTGGTAAGTTCTTAATTTGGTCAGCACCAATTTTAGTAGAAGCACCTATTTGTTGAATTCTTTTGGAGAGATTGTTAGATGATACAATGACTTCATCTAGCGCTGTAGCTGATTCTTGTAAAACAAAATCAATAGTTATTACATCGCTTAAATTTAAGGTAAAACCCTCTTGAAATCGTTCTTGATAACCCAAATATTGAGCTGTAACGGTATAAGGGCCGCCGAGTGGTAACTGTTGTATTTTATAATTACCTTCTTCATTACTAATAGATCCAGAAGTAAATCCAGTAGCATTGTTTTTAACAATAATGCTTGCACCCATTAAAGGTTCTCCACTTAAATCTTTAACAACTCCTTTAATAGAGGCATTTGTTGCTTGTCCATAAGATAGTAATATGCTCCCAAAGAAGACCATCAAGATAATGCAAATCTTGAATTTTTGTTTTTTTTGCTGATTGATTGAATAGTTTTTCATCTTCATATTTTAAATTTATGAGACAAAACTATTTTAGTAAGCGGTGGTATAAATGTTAAGTTTTAACATGAACCAACAACTTAACTTTAACTTTGATATTTTTTAATATTGAAATTAGCACACTAAAAAATATACTTCGTCTTTAACGTTAAGCCAAAAACAACAATTATATCTTACAGTTAGCCCTTCCTTTTTACCTGAAATTTCAAATGAATTTTTAAGCACTAAATGCTCTCATTTATGTTCACTTTTTATTTGAAATTCGTTTTATATTACATAAAAGTTAAGAGAAGTTTAAGGAGCCAGCTATTTAACGCAAATTTAAATTAAGGATAAAACTAAATATATAGTCCTCTTAGTACTAAGCACTTTATTTGTGGTTAAATAAAACCACCTATAAAATGAAAAACTTAGTATTTAATTTTCTCTTTTTTTTAATCCCTTTTGTTTTAATATCTCAATCAGGAAATATAACAGGAACCATTTCAGATGAAAATGGGCTCTATTTACCTGGGGCAACAGTTAGTATTGATGTTTTATCTAAAGGAGTAATTTCCGATTTTGATGGAAAATTTACCCTGGTCGATATTCCAGCCGGTACGTATACTCTAAAAGTATCATACTTAGGCTACGCAAATGTGGAAAAAGAAGTAATAGTAGTATCAAAAGAAACTATTGAAATCGCTGTATTTATTGAACCTAAAAGTATGGAACTAGACGCCGTTGAGGTAACTGCTTATGGTTTAAGTG
This sequence comes from Cellulophaga sp., assembly GCA_030731855.1. Classification (GTDB taxonomy): domain Bacteria; phylum Bacteroidota; class Bacteroidia; order Flavobacteriales; family Flavobacteriaceae; genus Cellulophaga. The sequence continues at coordinate 1,296 of JANQTG010000106.1, forward strand.
GACAGGCAAAAGCTTTGAACCTACAAAAAAACAACCTTAATATAACTAATGTAGTCTCAACAGATCAGATTGGTAAATTTCCTGATGCCAATATTGGAGATGCGGTTAAAAGGATACCAGGAATTACCATGCAAGTAGATCAAGGGGAGGCTAGAAATATTATTGTCCGCGGCCTTTCTCCTCAATTAAATTCTGTAACCTTAAATGGTAGCAGAATTCCTTCAGCGGAAGGAGACAACCGGAATATTCAGATGGATTTAATTCCGGCAGATATGATCCAAACCATAGAAGTAAGTAAAGCAGTAACACCAGATATGGATGCAGATGCACTTGGTGGTTCCGTAAATTTAATCACGAGAACGTCCCCGCAAGGATTTAGAATATCAACTACTTTAGGCTCAGGAGTTAATGTGATCACTAACAAACCTATTTGGAACGGTTCGTTTTTAATTGGAGATCGATCTAGTAATGGAAAATTTGGTTGGTTGTTATCGACCTCACTTAATGATAACGATTTTGGTTCAGATAATATTGAGGCTGAATGGACGGATGAATTTGAATATTATACGGGTGTTGACGATGCTGATGGCGAACCTATTTTAGAGGAGGTAGATGTTAACCCCTATACCGATGTGTTTGAACAACGAGAATATTTAGTACAACGTGTTCGCAGAAGTTTTTCAGCCAATATGGATTATAAGTTTGATGCAAATAACTCTATCTTTTTAAAAACTATGTACAATTGGAGAGATGATAGGGAAAATCGTTTTGCTCTAGCTCAAGAAATTTTAGATGCTGAGGATATAGAATTGGACGATTTTACAATAACTAACGGAATTCCATCCCGTTTTCCCGTAGAAGTGGCAAGGCAAACTAAAGGTGGTTTAGATAATAATAGAAACAAAAATCGCCGTTTAGAAGATCAACGTATGCAAAACTATACCTTAGGTGGAAACCATTTATGGGGTTCACTTAAAGTAGATTGGATGACTTCTTTTGCGAAAGCCTCAGAGGAGCGTTTAAATGAACGTTACGCCCAGTTTGAATCTGAATATAGTATCATTAATGATATTGATCCACGATTTCCTAGATTTTCTGCAACTGATCCTAATGATGGTATAAATCTAAATAATTTCGAATTCGGTGAGATTACTGAAGAAAATCAATATACAGAAGAAGAAGATTTTAATGTTTTTGTAAATTTTGAAGTACCTTCTGATATTTTCGGAAAAGGAGATGGGTTTATAAAATTTGGAGCAAGAGGCCGTTTTAAATCTAAGCTGCGGGAAAATGATTTTTTTGAATTCGATTTAGAAGACGATTTTCCTACGCTAGCCGATGTACCTGTAAAAGATTATTCTGATGCTGGGTATTTAGCCGGTAGCCAATACCTTATTGGTTCTTTTGCTAGTGAAGAATGGCTCGGCGCATTAAACTTGGTAAATGGTGAGGCTATACCCGATGAATTTTTAAGAGCTAACTTTAATGTACAAGAAAACGTTTTTGCAGGCTATGCAATGACCAATCAAAAATTATCAGATAAATTAAGTGTTCTTTTAGGTGTGCGTTTAGAAGCAACAAGCCTTACCGCTACTGGTAACCAAATAGAAGATGAAGAAAACGTAATAGGTGAAATTACACAAGAAAGCTACTATGCAAACCTATTACCTGGTGTCCATTTTAAGTACGATATTTCAAATCAAACAGTTCTTAGATTGGCGTGGACGAATACTTTAGCCAGACCTAATTATGCAGATTTAGTACCGTCTTTAGATGTGGTGTTTGGGGATGAAGAAATTTTTGCTGGCAATCCAGATTTAGAAGCTACTACATCCATGAATTTTGATGTCATGGCTGAACATTATTTCAGGAGTGTAGGAATAGTTTCAGGAGGTTTATTCTATAAAAATATTGATAATTTTATCTATACATTTCAAGGAGAAACTACCGATGATACATTTGGTGCTGATACAACTGGTTTTGAGATTTTTCAACCATTAAATGGTGATGGCGCAACCGTATTCGGAATGGAATTTGCTTTTCAACGACAATTAGATTTTTTACCAGGTTTCGCTAGAAATTTTAGTGTATACCTAAATTACACTTATTTAACTTCCACAGCAGATGGTATTAGAAATGAAGACGGAGAAGAACGTACAGATTTAGGTTTACCTAATACCGCCCCAAATATGTTTAATGGATCTTTGGCTTATGCCGATAAAAAATTTAGTGCAAGGTTATCATTAAACTTTTCTGATAGCTATATTGATGAAATTGGAGGCAGCGCTTTTGATGATAGATATTATGACACTCAGCTATTTTTAGATTTTAATACGTCTTATCAGTTTAATAAAAATTTAAGTATATACGCCAGTATAAATAATATAACGGACCAGCCGCTTAGATACTTTCAAGGAATAAAAGAACGTACTATGCAGGCGGAGTACTACGGCCAACGCATTACTTTTGGTTTAAAATACGACCTTTTTAAAAAGTAATTTATGCTAAATCTAATAAACGTGTATTTAAGAAAATTTCGAAATGAAACTAATTGTATAACAATGAAAAATCTTCTATATTCATTACTTATAATAACATATGCAACCTCTTGTAAACAAAACAATTTACCAAAAATTGCACCTGATGTTATTACAGATTTTACGTTAAATGATACTGATGATCCAGCGATTTGGGTACACCCCACTGATCCTGAAAAAAGTATAGTTTTCGGCACGGATAAAGAAACGAATGGTGCCATTTATGCTTTTAATTTAGAGGGTAAAATCATCGAAGATAAAACCATTAGAAATATTGAACGCCCAAATAATGTAGATGTTGAGTATGGTTTTCAATTGAACGATTCCACAGTAACCGATATCATAGTATTTACAGAGCGAGAAAAACAGCAAATACGCATGTTTTCTGTTCCTGATATGAAACCTCTAGATGGTGGTGGATTTCCTGTTTTTGAAGATGAATTGGCTATAGAAAATAGATTGCCGATGGGGATAAGTTTGTATAAATCGCCCAAGAATAGTTTTATATATGCAATTGTTAGCAGAAAAACAGGACCAAAAGAAGGGTATTTATACCAATATGCCATACAGTCTGACAGTCTAGGAGTAAGCTCAAAATTCGTTAGAAAGTTTGGTTCTTTTAGTGGTGTAAAAGAAATTGAAGCACTTGCGGTAGATGATACAAATGGATTTGTCTATGTATCTGACGAAGGTGTTTGTATTAAAAAATATTATGCAGAACCGAGTATGGG
>JANQTG010000107.1:0-14438 GCA_030731855.1 Cellulophaga sp.
GTAGTGAGCGATAAAAGTTCTGGAGGTAGCACGAGCGTATTTGCAACCAGCGACGAATCTGAAATTGCTTTTTTAAGCGCAGCAACTGGTGAAGATTTATGGGAGAAAGCACCAAAAACAAAAGGTTGGGTACAACATTTTTATGTTCAGGATGATGGTATTTTATTTGGTATTCAACAAGGAGGCATTAATAAAATTTCGTTCGACGGAAAAACATTGTTTAAAAAACCTCTAAAAACAGGTGCGAATATTATGGTTATGGCAGAATCGCCACAAGGTTTAATATACATCACAAGTGAAGACGCCAATATTGTAGATTTGAAAACAGGCGATCAAGTTTGGAATAAACCGTTGAAATATAAAAATTCTGCGGCTGTAGCTTCAACTTTTGATAGTGCTAAAAACAGGTACCTAATTGCAGCAGATGGTGATGTTTACGCAATAGATGCTGAAACTGGAGATGCAACAGATTTTTCTAAAGTAAAATTTGATGAAAAAGAAGTAGCCAATACTATGGAAATGCGAAATGGCGATATCTTTTTAAGTGCATCTCAAAACTTGGCGCTTTTAGACAATGAAGGAAAACAAATATATAACGAATACTATAAATCGCCTGGTCAAAGTGGCTTTGTTAAAGTGTTATCAGGTGTTGTGGCAGCAGCATCCACAGGTTTGTCAATGGCTTATGCAGCTAAAGCAGGAGCAAATAAAACTAATGTTTACGGTGGTTTAAACGATTTGAGCAGTTATAATGAATATGGAAAAGAAGCTGCAAGAGCTTCAAAAATGTTTGGAGAAATTGGTAGTGCTGCTTTCGATGTCATGTCTAAGCGTTTTAAAGCAACCGCAGCAACAGAAAACGCCCAATTTATTTTAACGAAACTAGATGATGGTGTTGGTCTTGTTAAAGTGAATAAGGATAATGGCAAAATAGATAAAGAAATTATTCTTAAAGATAAAAAACCTGAGTACCAAGTTGATGATATCGCGGGAGTACTTTATTATAAAGCTAGCAGTAATACTATAAATGCGTATAATTTAAACTAAAAAAATATTTGTTAGTGTTTTGCAATGCCGAAGTAAATAGTATCAAAAGCTTCGGCATTTTTTTAATCTTATTTAAAAAAATAGTTCTATGCCTGTTTCATTTGTAATTATATTGGTCAGCCTTAGTCTGTATTGTGTATTAGGTATTTATTTTAGAATGGAACATGTAAAAAATAAAAAAGCGCATTTAATTCGAGTACACAAATATTTAATAGATTTAGAGTTTTATACTCGTGAAATTAATAAAAGAGAAACAAATTTGAACAAGTATAATTTTTTAAACTATAATTTAAAAGAAGCTTTACATCCTTGTTAATTGGAATAAATTAGATATATTTATGACTATTGTTCCTTTGTATATATGAAAAGATTATTGATCTTCTTTTTGGCTCTAATCTCGTTTTTCACGATTGATGCGCAACAAAAAGTGCTCGACAGCTTATATACAGTTTCCAAAGAACAAAAAGGAAAACCGTTAGTGCTAACCTTCAATGAAATCTCTTGGCATTATAGAAATATTCAGGTAGATAGTGCTTTGCTTTATGCAAGAAAAGCACTTAATGAAGCTAAAGATGAAAATGATAAAAGTCTAAAAGCATCTGTTTATAATAGTATCGCAAGCGCACATCAGGCGTTTGGAGTTTATGATAGTGCAAATTATTATCATCAAAAAAGTTTATCCATAAATAACTTGCTAGGCGATAGTACGGCCATAGCTAATACCTTCAATAATTTAGGAATAGTAAATGATGAATTGGGAAATTTTGAGACCTCTTTACAGTATTATTTTAAAGCTTTAAAGCTTTATGAAAATCAGAAAAAAGATTCTGATTTAGTACCTATGGTGTTAAGTAATATCGGTATCGTTTACAAAAAACAGGGAGAATATTATAAAGTATTAGATTATTATCAACAGGCTTTAGCCAGTTACAAAAAGAGTAATAATCTTTTCGGAATTACAGTTACAACAGGTAATATTGGTTCGGTTTTATTACGATTAAAAAAGTTTAATGAAACTATTACTCATTCCGAAAATGCCCTTGAAGGGTATAAAAAATTAGGCTATAGCCGCTATATCCCTTACATGCTAAATAATATTGCGGTTGCACAAGATAGTTTGGGGGATCATATAAATGCTGAAAAGACTTATAAAAATGCAATAAGGCTGTTTATCTCCGATTCAAATGAATATGAATTAACCAATACAAAAATTGGTTTTGCCAAAAATCAAATACAGTTTAATAGGTTTTCTATAGCCATTAGCGAATTGAATTTAGCACTTGAAAAGGCAAAAGAGAACAAATTTAAAGAGTTTGAAGTAAGTGCCTTAAAATTATTGTCAGATGCCTATAGTCTAGACGGAGATCATGTATTGGCGTACCAAACCTTACAAGAATATATTTTAAAGAAAGACGAGGTATATCAGCTCGAAAAAACAAAATCTATTTTAGAAATAGAATCAAAATACCAAACTGAAAAAAAAGAAAAAGAAATTATTAAGCAACGCGCTGAAATTGATAAAAACGAAGCAGCCTTAGAACTAAATAATAATTTGTTAATTGGAGCTATTGCTTTAGCTTTTTTACTAGGATTAATTGGGTATCTTTTTTATGAAAAACAACGTTTAAAAAATGAACAATTACAAAAGGAAAGTGAGTTGAAAAATGCTTTAGTAAAAATAGAAACGCAACATCAATTACAAGAGCAGCGATTACGAATTTCAAGAGATTTACATGATAATATCGGGAGTCAGCTTACATTTATATCATCTTCTTTAGACATCTTAAAATATGGTTTAAAAGATACAGAAACAAAAGTAAAAGACAAGTTAACTTCGTTAGGGTTGTTTACAAAAACGACTATAAATGAGCTTAGAGATACCATTTGGGCCATGAATAAAGAAAATATAACTTTTGAAGATTTACAAACAAGAATTTCACAGTTTATAAATACAGCAAACCAAGCATCAGAACAAATAGAATTCGATTTTGTGGTAGATTCTGATATTAAAATTGATTACGCTTTTACAGCCGAAGAAGGTATTAACCTCTATCGGATAATTCAAGAAGCGATACATAATGCTTTAAAATATGCATTTTTAGATCCTGAGCAAAACAACAAGAGTATTGAGGTTTGTATCTATAAGACTTTCGACTTCTTTCATATTCAAATAAAAGATAATGGGATAGGTTTTGAGGTAAAAGAGGTAGCATTTGGAAATGGTATTTTAAATATGAAGAAAAGAGTTGTTGATTTAAAAAGTGAATTAATAATGCAATCTAAATTAGATAAAGGCACTAAAATAAAATTTTCCATTCCAGTTAAAAAATAAAAATGAAAATAAAACTAGCCGTAGTAGATGATAATTCCTTTTTGATTAAGGCTGTAGAAGATAAATTAGCCTTTTTTGATGATGTGATTATTAAATGGAAGGCTATAGACGGATTGCAATGTTTAGAAAAATTAGAAATTGATAATCGTTTAGATTTGATATTAATGGATATTGAAATGCCAAACTTAAACGGCGTAGATGCTACCGAAAAAATAAAAAATAAGTATCCACAAATAAAAATTATAATGTTAACGGTTTTTGATAATGATGAAAATATATTCAATGCCATTAAAGCAGGAGCAGACGGTTATTTGTTAAAAGATGTATCGCCAGACCAGTTACATAAAGGTGTTTTAGACACCATTAACGGAGGTGCTGCAATGACACCAGCCATTGCACTTCGAGCCTTAAAACTATTGAGAAACCCTCTGGTTGTTGAAAATATTAAAGAACAGGAACAAGTTGCGATAACCAATAGAGAAACTGAAGTTCTAGAACAGCTTAGTAAGGGTTTTAGTTATACAAAAATTGCAGAAAATTTATTTTTATCGCCGAGCACTGTTCGTAAACACATAGAAAACATTTACACAAAGCTGCAAGTACATAATAAAATTGAAGCGGTGCAAAAGGCAAAAAGAATAAACCTTATATAGTAGTTAAAACAAAAATCAATACTTTTGATGCTAATTATTTTTTTAAAAAATAGCATTTATGAAAAAGGTTTTATTTGGTGCTATTATCACCTTAGCCATAGTTTTTATTTTCAGATCGTGTTCAGAAAGTAACGACGAGAAGTCCATTTTAAAGGAAAACTCGATGCTGATTCAGCAGCAAATAAATAATGTATCTAAACTTATTGTAACCGAAGGTCATTTTTCTGAAGTGTATAATTATAAAGATTCTAAAGAGCTTTTTGGACCTTTAATTACCGCTGACAAAAAGGCCTTAGTGGTAGTTAATGCTGATGTTACGGTGGCGTATGATTTAAGTAAAATAGATTTTACTATTGATGACGCTACAAAAACCTTAAAAATAAATAGCATTCCTGAACCAGAAATTAAATTGAACCCAGATTTTGAATATTATGATGTTACCGCAGACTATCTAAACCAGTTTGATGCTGAGGATTACAACAAAATCAAAAAAAATGTGCACTCTTCATTATTAAAAAAGATCGAAAAATCTAGCTTAAAAACAAATGCCGAAAATCGCTTATTAAGTGAATTGTCTAAATTCTACGTTTTAACGAATTCTTTGGGTTGGGCTCTAGAATACAATGGAGAAGTTGTTAAAGAGAACCTGCCTGTTTTAATTAAGGGCTAATTTTTTTAATTAATTTTAATTTTTTCTTGATGCACAAGTGCCAAGCCATCATCAATTAAACGCCCTAATTTAGGATTGTTCAATTTAATATCAGTAAGGTGTTTAATAATCTCTTTTGAAAATTCATCATCTCCACTTGCCATAGCTAATTCGTATAATTCAATCGAAAGCAGCCAATCGTTCGGATATTTATTTTTAAGTTCTTGAAAAACCTTGTTTCGAGAAATAGTGGTATTTTTTTCTTCTCTAAAATCTCTTATTTGTTGATAATACAGCTCAAGTTGTTCGGTTTCTGAATCTTTTTTAGGCTTAATGGTGGTGTCGGTTATTTTGTGTGTTATTAAATCAAAACTACTAACATCAGCAGGCCCATTAAAAGCAGAAACGATACGTTCGCCCACCGCCATATTATACAAACCAAATTCAGGCTTAAAAAGCACTTCATCATTATACCTAACGGTACACTGATCAAAAGTTATCAAAATTATTTCTCCCTGTAAATTACGAGTGCCGGTAATAATTTCTCCTTGCACTTTTATGCCGCCTTCGAAATCTAAAGTAACGGTTTGTCCTTCAAAAATATTATAGGCTTTTAAATCTATCGGACTCATGTCTTCTATGGCAATATTAATACCTTTTAACTTGCCAATAGGAGAGCCAAAACCATTTGCGTGCTGCTTTGTGCTATGGCCTACTAATTCTTTTTCGCGATAAGATAATGCTGTTTTTCCTTTCGTTTGAAGATAGATTGGTTTGTTCTCAAATTGAATCACACTTTCAAAATTTCCTGAAATTTGCAGTCCTGTGCTGAGTTCAATTGAACCTAATTCTTTAGAGTTTATTAATTTTTGAATTCCAGATAAACCTCCTTTTCTGAGCGCCATGGTGTTGGCAAATTCTTCTAAAACCTGACTTAAATAGGCAAAATCTGGTGTTACAAATAATTGTGGTTGCGGTTTTGTGATATCAAACGAAGTGTTTACCGCTTCAATAGAATACGGCACTTTTTTTACCTCGTCTGTCATACACCAAGCACTTTCTCCGATGGAAGATAGCAAGCCTGCACCATATATTTTTGGATCGTCTACAGTACCAATTAAACCATATTCAACCGTCCACCAATGTAAATTTCTAATTAAGGCGATTTCACTTGGTTCGCCCATGTTTTCTTGTAAATATTCAATATGTTTTTCTGCTTTCTCAATCTTATCTTGTGGGGTGCCGTGGGCTTCTTTTATAATAGAAAGATGCCTAACTGCTTCGTACAATTCATAATCTTTAGCACTAGAAATGGCTTTACAACCAATCTCGCCAAATCGTCTTAAATACTCAGCATATTCAGGGTTGGCAATAATTGGCGCATGCCCAGCGCCTTCGTGAATAATATCTGGTGCGGGAGTGTATTCAATATGCTCTAACTGGCGAATATCAGAGGCAATTACAAGCACATTATACGCTTGAAACTCCATAAAAGCCGAAGGTGGAATAAAGCCATCAACCGCAACTGCAGCCCAACCAATTTCTTTCAAAATACGATTCATTCCGTACATATTGGGAATGTTATCAATGTCAATACCTGTTTTTTGGAGTCCTTCTAAATACGATTTATGGGCAACTTTACTTAAATAATCTACATTTTTACGCATCACATAACGCCAAACAGCCTGGTTTATAGCGGTATATTCACTATAATCTTGTGGTTTTATAAACTGTTTTAAGTGTTCTGGAAGTTTATCGAGTATGAGATTACTTTGGAAAGACATAGTTGTTTTTTTCTGACTTGAAAGATACGAAATACGAGTGAAATTCGCAGCAAATTTTTAGTAGTCTGTGGCAGTATGTGATATAAAAAAAATCCGCTGCGAAGCGGATTTTTGATTTTGTCTAAAATTTTTATTTTGCAACGATAGGCGGGTATGCTTCTAAAATTTCAGAAACAAACTTTTTGATTCGTGCTTCTTTCTTTTCTATGTTTTTGGTATTATTCAGCGTTCCTACACCTTTACCTTGCCAAACTAATTGTTTGTCTTTGGTGTCTATTACATCAATATATAAAGACCCTTCTGTTCTAGTACTGATCTGGCTTCCGCCCCAGCCACCAAGTCCACCACCCCACATCCATGGGTTCATGCCCCAGCCTCCCCAGCCAAAACCTCCCCAGCCCAATCCGCCCCAACCCCAACCGAAGTTGTTATTGAAAACATCGACTTGTTCGCTTTCTTTCGTAAAAATACTCACTAAAACATCAGGGTTTGAAGATTTAGAAAAGCCCCTCGAAGCCATTTCATCTTCAATAGCGTACAGTATTCTTTTTTTGTCTAAATCAGATATTTGAACTTTATCTATGCCTGTTTTATAAAAAGCATATGTTTTGTATTGATTAAAGTTGGTGTTTTGGTCATAATCCGTTAAAACACGAACAGAAGAACAAGAGCTCAAAATTAAGAGCGCTAATATAGGTAGGCCTAAAAGTTTAACTGTTTTCATAAGGTATATTTTTTATTTTGTTTACTACTTTTTATTATTTAAATAAGCTCAATAATCATGCCGAATACTTGTTGAGGTTATCTGTATTTTGTTGAATTATAACCATATGGGCAATGGCGACAACCACTTTCACAACAATAACCTCTTTTTAAATGGTACTGTTCTGTAAAAACTTTATATCCTTCTTTCGACAGATAGTAATCACCTTCTTCTAAGGGCAGAACGTTTTTCATGCTTTTTCTTAAATCGGTATTCGTATTTTTAATTTGATATTATCAATATAAAAATAATGCTAATTACTATATTTAGCTAAAAGTTTAACTAATTTTAAGGGTGTTCATCGAGTTTTAGCGGGATAAGACCCTATATTTTTTTTGGTATGATTTTCGTAACTATTTTTGAATAATTAGTAAATTTTAAAGATGATAGTAATATCAAAGCATTTTTTTTATAAGAATTACGTGGGACTTACCTTATGGCCTTTTATCATTCTTAAAAATAGTACCTTAAAAAAAGATGCTGTTTTAATTCATCATGAACGTATACATTTAAAACAACAGAAAGAACTTTTATTAGTACCTTTTTATCTCATTTATATTTTAGAATGGGCTTTGCGATCTATTTGGTATTTAGACACCTACAAAGGATATCAAAATATTAGCTTTGAGCGTGAAGCATACCAAAATGAAACTAATTTAGATTATGTTTCCGAACGAAAATCATTCAGTTTTATTAAATATCTTTGAAGTCTCAAAGATAATTTGTGGAAAGTAGCAATCAAGAAGTATTTCTTCCCCTTTTGACTCAAAAAAAAGTCTCACTTTTTATAAAAAGAGAAGATTTACTACATCCTTTTATTTCTGGAAATAAATACCGAAAACTTAAATATAATGTCATTGAGGCAAAAAATTTGGGTTTTAAGAAATTGTTGACTTTTGGCGGTGCGTTTAGTAACCATATAGCGGCCACCGCGTATGCGGGTAAATTGCATCATTTTAAAACTATAGGTGTTATTAGGGGCGAAGAGATCGCTGCGAAATGGCAAGACAATCCTACCTTACAATTTGCTCACGAAAACGGAATGGAATTTAAGTTTGTGTCGAGAGCTTGGTATCGAGACAAACATACTGATGTAGCCCAAAAGGAATTAAAACAAGAATTCGGAGATTTTTATAGGCTTCCAGAAGGTGGCACAAATAGTTTAGCCGTAAAAGGATGCGAAGAAATTTTAACTAAAGGTGACGCTACTTTTGATGTTATTTGCACTTGTGTAGGCACTGGAGGTACCATTGCTGGAATTACTAATTCGGCAAATGATAACCAAAAAGTGATTGGTTTTCCTGCTTTAAAAGGTGATTTTCTAAAGAAAGATATTTGTAAATTTGCACACAAAGAAAACTGGGAGTTACTATCAGACTATACTTTTGGTGGTTATGGAAAGCTTAATGAAGAATTAATTTCTTTTATGAATGATTTTAAACAACAAACCACAATTCCTTTAGACCCTGTGTATACTGGCAAAATGATGTTTGGTATTTTAGACTTAATTAAACAAGATTATTTTAAACCAAACACCAAAATATTAGCCATACATTCTGGTGGTTTACAAGGAATTTCTGGAATGAATATGAAACTAAAAAAGAAAAATTTACCCTTATTGCTACAATAATGAAAAAGATTGCTTTACTTCTATCACTTCTGTTATTTTTTACAGCCTGTAAATCGCACAAACGCTCTACCACAAGTAGTAAAAAACCACCAGTGGTAACTAAAAGTCCAAATGTTAACACCACAGCAAGCAATACTAAAAACATTTATATACTTCCAGAAGATTCTGGAGAGTTTATTGAATTCCCTATTCATTCTATTGAAGAATACATAACAACTTTTGCCGAAATAGCCCAATTTGAAATGAAGGCATACGGTATTCCTGCAAGTATAACTTTGGCACAAGGAATTCTAGAAAGTGGCTTTGGAAAAAGTACTTTGGTAAAAAAAACAAATAACCATTTTGGCATTAAATGTCATGTAGGTTGGGAAGGCGATTCTGATTATCACGATGATGATGAAAAAGGCGAATGTTTTAGAAAATACAACCACCCGATGTATTCTTTTAGAGATCACAGTGTTTTTTTAACGAGTAGAGCTCGTTACTCTTTTTTGTTCGATTTAGATACGAACGATTATAGAGGTTGGGCGCATGGTTTAAAGAAAGCGGGGTATGCTACAGATCCTAAATATCCTGGTAAATTAATATCGTTTATTGAGCGGTACGATTTACGTAAATACGATGATAATGTGGTTAATGAAGGCTATGTAGTTAAAAAACAACCTAAGCAATTTGAGCTTAAGCAACACACAGTCGTAAAAGGAGATACGCTGTATTCTATTTCAAGAACCTATTTTGTTTCTGTCGAGGCTATTATGGAAGCTAATAATTTAAAAAATAATACCCTTACTGTAGGTCAAAAACTGACGATTAAATCTGTAAAATAATAAAAAGCATGCAATACCAAAGAAGTAGTCAACTTTTTAACGAAGCACAAGAATATATTCCTGGAGGCGTAAACTCACCTGTAAGAGCCTTTAAAGCCGTTGGCGGAACGCCAATTTTTGTAAAAGAAGCCAAAGGAGCTTATTTAACCGATGTAGACGGCAATCGACTAATAGATTATATTTCTTCTTGGGGCCCTTTAATTTTAGGACATGCTTATGAACCCGTTATCAATGCCGTTATTGAAAAGGCAAAAAAAGGAACATCCTTTGGGATGCCTACCGAAATAGAAACGAAATTAGCAAAATTAGCTGTTTCAATGGTGCCAAACATTGATAAAATTCGCTTTGTAAACAGCGGAACAGAAGCCTGTATGAGTGCTGTGCGCTTAGCACGTGGCTATACTGGGAAAGACAAAATAATTAAATTTTCGGGCTGTTATCATGGTCATTCAGATTCTTTTTTAATACAAGCGGGTAGTGGAGCAGTAACTTTTGGATCGCCAAATAGTCCAGGAGTTACCCAGGGGACTGCAAAAGATACCTTGTTAGCGAATTATAACGATTTAGAAAGTGTTCAGGCCTTAGTAGATGCCAATAAACGAGAAATAGCAGCCATAATAATCGAACCTGTAGCGGGGAATATGGGTTGTATAACTCCCGATGAAGCTTTTATAAAAGGCCTACGAGAATTATGTACCAAAGAAGATATTTTATTGATTTTCGACGAGGTAATGACTGGTTTTAGACTCGCAAGAGGTGGTGCGCAAGAGGTTTTAGGGATTGATGCTGATATTGTAACCTTTGGGAAAGTTATTGGTGGAGGATTGCCTGTTGGCGCTTTTGCAGCTAGAAATGAAATAATGGGCTATTTAGCGCCAGACGGACCAGTGTATCAAGCAGGAACGCTTAGTGGGAATCCTTTAGCGATGAGTGCTGGTTTAGCCATGTTAACCGAATTAAACAATAATCCTAATGTTTTTAGAAGTCTAGCAGATAAAACCGCTTACCTACATAAAGGTTTAGAAAAAGTATTGAAAGCACATAACATAGACCATCAGATCAACAGATTTGGAAGCATGATTTCGGTTCATTTTACGGATGAACCAGTAGTTGATTTTGCCTCTTCCGCAAAAGGGAATAATGAAACTTTTAAAAAGTATTTCCATGGGATGTTACAACACGGGGTTTATTTACCACCAAGTGCTTTCGAAAGTTATTTTTTAAACGATGCCCTTTCGTATGACGATATTGATGCTACTATTAAAGCACTAGAAAGTATTGCGAATACGCTTAAATAGCTAAGTATTTAAACGTAAAAAAGAGAGGTAAATGCCTCTCTTTTTTGAATAAATTCTAGACATTTTTCGATTTAACTTTTGTACCGATGGCGCGGATTTACAATCCGTGCCTTATCTGAATTACTTAATTTATAACTGCTACAATTAAAACGGTTAATTTATTGAATAAAGACACCTTTTTAATGAAGCGCCTAAAGTAAACGAATTGATATAAAAATGAAGAGTAACTTTAATATTTTGATCTATTTAGGAATTTTTATAGTGCTTTTACTATTGTTCTTTTTGAATGGTATGGTTTACGAGGAAATGATGAAAGGAACTTTGAATTTCGGAAGTATAATGAAGGAGATAATAGGAGGTTTAGCCAGCCTATTTCACTTTCCAGCCAATATATTTATATCTCCAACATCTGATTTGCCATTTCTTTTTTTACTGTTTATAAATCTCAATTTTTACACTATTTTAATTTTCTGTATCAGAAAGGTGGTTTTAAGAATTACTAGTATATAGTTTTCTTAGGGACAGCTATTTTTAAAGCATGTTTAAAAAACCTCGATGTCGCGGATTTGCAATCCGTGTCCGATTCGTACATTAAGTTTTTCACTACTACAATTAAAAAATCTCAGGATTGAATTAATTCAATCCTGAGATTTTTTTAAACTTACAGACTTTAGGGGTTTGTGGCTATTAGTTTTTATTTCTACCTTTTTTCTGACCTTCTCTTTTTTTCATTTTACCTTTTCTCTGCTCTTGCATTTTCTCCCATTTAGCAAACTGATCTTTATTTAGAATAGCTTTCATTTTATCTTTTTGAGCTATTTGATGGTCTAGCATTGCGGTTTGCATTGCATATTGCTCGTCACTTGTTGGTTTTTTACGTTCGCCACTAGCCTTTAATGCTTTTACGTCATCTCTTTTTGCTTGTCTGTTTGTGGCATTTTCTAAATTTAGTTGATAGACTTTAGTTTGCTGACTTTCATTTAAGTCTAATGCTGAGGTCATTTTTTTGGTTTGAAGCGTTGCCATTTGCTCAGGATTCAATTTTTCGCCACCTCTTTTTTGTGCGAATCCGTTTAAACTTATTAAAGCAACTAGAATTAAAATTACATTTTTCATGATTTGTTTTTTAAAGATTATCTACTTTAAGACAAATGTGAATGGAAAAGGTTTAATTGATTTTTAGAGATTTGGTTATTTTTTAACAGTTGTATTAAAAATAAAGCATCAAAAACTTAATGTTTGCTGCTTTATAAAAATTAGCATTCTAATTTTATTTTAGTTTAAATCTTCGATTATTATTGGTTCATCTATAGACTTTTCTAAATCATTAGTTTCTGCATCTATAAGTTCAATAGCAGCAAAATTAGTGTTAATTGCGTCATCAGTTTTATCATTTTCTTCAATTTGATAGTAGAATAATGCGCAGAAGGCAAAACAACTTAAAAAAAGTAGGCTTTTAAATTTAGGTTTCATAATTGTTATAATTTGGGGTTATAAACTTAATGAAAATGATTGTACACTTTCTGAAATTGTTGTGAAACTACTTTTTCTTGTAGTCGAATTATCTACTTATTGTGGTGTAGTGAATAGCACCGTAATATTCAGTAAATAAAATATATGGTATGCTAATTATGATCTGGTATTAAATTGTATTTAAGGATTTAGATGCTACTGCACTATAGTCTTGTTGCTCTTTATTTTGCTCATCAGTGGCAACATACAATACACAAGAAAGTATAAAAAAAGATAAAAAAAGTAGGCTTTTAGTTTTGTTTGACATGATTTCTGGGGTTTAAATCTTTGTCAAAAGTACTTCTTGGTTTTTGCGGATAGAGCTATTAAATGACAAAAGACTAATTTCTATCGCCTAAATTAAGATTACTATCGGTAAGCCGTTGTAAACAACAACGTAACGAATAACAGTAATCAAAAGCGATAAAAATTAGTCTTTATTTTAAAGTACTAAAGTATTATTTTGGGTCTAACACCATATCAATACGCTCAACAGCATCTTGTAAGTGGTATTTGCTCATAGTATCAGATGTTCTTGAAATGGCACTTCTAACAGCAGATTTCAAGCTGTTTAATTCTGCTCTAGCTACCGATCTAATATCAGATTGGCTTGTGTTAATAGCACTTGAACCTCTTCTAGAAGTTTGGTTTTCAGCAGTCATTAAATAGGCTAATCTATCAATATGTGCTTTTTGTAAATTTCTACGATACGTATCAATTTTAGCACCTCTTGAAAGCTCAGACCAGATACCAGTTCTTAGATCTTTCATCATATCAGTTAAAACATAAGCATCTTTACCATTTGCTGTTTCGTTTTCAATGATACGAGACATTTTTCCTAAATTTAAAATATTGTCTAATGTTCTTACTTGAATAGATCGTAAACGTTCTACAGAACCAGAAGCTTCAATTTTATTAAATATGTTTTGATCTAATAACCACTCAGGAGTTTCAAATAATTGTTTTTGAACAAAATCTAAACTATTTTTTTGACGCTCCTTAGCCACTGGAGTGTAAACAGCACCTTCTTGTCCAAAGGCCTTATATACTTCATAAACACCACCAATATTATTGGACACATGACCCATGTAGCGATTGTATTGTCCTAATACTTGTTCGTATAGCGTTCCTAAATCATCATAATTTTTACCATCTTCGGCAATCCAAGTACTTAAATTTGGAACAATTCGTTTTAAGTTAGCAATACCATACATACTTGCTTTTACAGCATCATCCCCTAAATCTTCAGTTTGTGAACTTGGATCAATTACTTCGCCTTGTTGACGTCCAAAACGATACATTGGATCACCAGCGTGCTTCAAAATCCAACTATCCAAAACAGGCTTTTCATCTTTATCCGTCTTATCCAAAATTGGACGATATCCCCAATTGATAGAATATTTATCATAAACACCAATTTCTGGCATTAAAGCAACGCCTTCGTCTCCTGGTTGTGCAACGTAGTTAAAACGCGCATAATCCATTATTGACGGTGCTGTACCATATTTTTTAGTAAATGCGGCAGAACGTAAAGAATCTACAGGATACGCAACACTACTGCCCATATTGTGAGGTAAACCTAAGGTATGGCCTACTTCGTGAGAAGAAACAAAACGAATTAAGCGACCCATAACTTCTGTTTTAAAGGCAACGCCTCTAGCATCTTCATTAATCGCTGCTGTTTGCACAAAAAACCAGTTACGCAATAAAGTCATTACATTATGATACCAGTTGATGTCTGATTCTAAAATTTCACCAGTTCTAGGATCACTCACGTGAGGACCGTTGGCATTTGGAATTGGAGAAGCCAAATAGCGCACAACAGAATACCGAACATCTTCTGGAGACCATTCAGGGTCTTCTTGTGCAGTTGGCGGATCTTTTGCGATAATAGCATTTTTGAAACCTGCGGCTTCAAAAGCAACTTGCCAATCTTCGATACC
>JANQTG010000107.1:14538-18067 GCA_030731855.1 Cellulophaga sp.
TCTGGCATGCCTAAAGCATTTACATCTTTTTCGAAAAGATCAGTAACCTCAATTATAGTCGCAGGTCTAATAGAATCTTTTTTAAGTGCTTTAATTTCAAAAGTAAATAATACAGGTTCAAAATTAGAATTTACAACCGCTTCATGTACAGGAAGAGAATCAGAAGCAACATTGTCATAAGATACTACACGTAAAATTACTTTTTTGTCTTTCTTTTCCCAACGTAATACTTTAGTGTTAATTTTTCCACCGCCAAAGCCTATACCGGTCGCTGTTTTTGAAATTCGGCTCACCATTAACATTTCTTTGTTAAATAAAGAATCAGGAATTTCATAGAAATATTTACTGTCTATTTCATGAACATCAAACAAACCTTTGTCGGTTTTTGCTTCTTTGGTGATGACTTTGTCATAAGGTTGTATTCCACCCTTTTTTGCTGCAGGAGCTTCTGTAGCTGCTGCATTTTTTTTCTTTTTCTTTTTCGAATTTTGTGCTTCAGCCGCAGAAAAACAACCTACTAGCATTACGACAATGAGAATCCTTTGCATTAATTTTTTTATCATTTTAATATCTGGTTTAATTAGTTTAACCCAAATAAATAAAATAAAAACTAAAGTTATGTTAAGTATTTCTTAATGTAATTTGTAGTAGGAAGGCACTAAACTTTTAAAAGTTAATAAAAATAGTATTTTATCGATATTAATACCAATTTAATGTTAAATTATAAAGTAAAACGTAACATTTAGATCATTATTCTGTCTATAATAGTATATTCGAAGATCAATACAAAAATCTAAAAAGTATTTTTTTATTTGAGTTAGTCAAAAATAAAGCCTCTGTTTATCAGAGGCTTTGTTAATTTTGAGCAATAAAACGTATCAATTTTAGATACTTTATTCTTGTAATGAAACTATTAAATCTTCATCAGTTTTTGCGACTTTAGTTACCCCTATTTTATTCAAGGCCTTTATGCTTTTGTCCCATGCTTTGTTACTTAAACCTGAAGCTTCTTTTAACGCATTTAAAGACATTTCTTTTTCTTTCTTTAAAATATCAAAAATTACTTTTTCATTTTCAGAAAGTTCAACCGGTTTCTTCTCTGGTCGCATTTGAGGGAAAAACAACACTTCTTGGATAGACGAATTATTGGTCAGTAGCATCACCAAACGATCTATTCCGATTCCGATTCCACTGGTTGGTGGCATCCCGTATTCTAAAGCCCTAATAAAATCTTGATCTATAAACATAGCTTCATCATCGCCTTTGGCAGACAATCGCAATTGTTCTTCAAAACGCTCTCTTTGATCGATAGGGTCGTTAAGCTCAGAATAACAATTAGCAAGTTCTTTACCGTTTACCATCAACTCAAAACGCTCTGTTAATTCAGGATTGTCTCTGTGCTCTTTGGTAAGCGGACTCATTTCTTTCGGGTAATCTGTTATGAATGTGGGTTGTACGTAAAAATGCTCACATTTCTCACCAAATATTTCGTCGATAAGTTTACCAACACCCATGGTTTCGTCCACTTCTAAACCTAGTTTTTTAGCAACTTCGCGAAGCTCAGTTTCTTTCATTCCAGCAACATCATAACCAGTATGCTCTTTAATGGCTTGCAATATTGGGATTCTTGGGTAAGGTGCTTTAAATTCTATATTGTTTTTACCTACTAAAACTTTAGATGTTCCGTTGGCATCTACCGCTACTTTCTCAAGTAACTGCTCGGTCATATCCATCATCCAGTTATAATCTTTATAAGCCACGTACAATTCCATCACGGTAAATTCAGGATTGTGCGTACGATCCATACCCTCGTTTCTAAAATCCTTAGAAAACTCGTAAACCCCGTCAAAACCGCCTACAATGAGTCGTTTTAGGTACAATTCGTTAGCAATTCTTAAGTATAAAGGAATGTTTAAGGCATTGTGATGTGTTAAAAAAGGCCGTGCAGCCGCACCTCCAGGAATAGGTTGTAAAATAGGCGTTTCTACCTCTAGATATTCTCTGTCATTAAAAAACTGACGAATACTATTGGTGATTTTTGTTCTTTTAATAAAAGTTTGTTTAACGTGCGGATTTACAATTAAATCTACATAACGCTGACGATACCGCAACTCAGGATCATTAAACTCGTCATGCACTTTTCCGTCAGGATCAACCTTTGGCAAAGGCAATGGACGTAAGGCTTTACAGAGTATCGTAAAGTTTTTTACTAATACTGTTTTTTCGCCTACTTGTGTGGTAAATAATTCGCCTTCAACCCCAATAATATCGCCTAAATCTAATAATTTTTTAAAGATATCATTGTATTTAGAGTGGTCGTCTTCTGGGCAAATTTCATCTCTATTAAAATATAATTGAACGCGCCCTTCACTGTCTTGTAATTCTCCGAAAGAAGCTTTTCCTTGTATTTTTTTGCGCATTAACCTACCTGCTACTATTACTTTTTTACCTTCTTCATAGGTATTTTTTATAGTTTTAGAGGTCGTGTCCACGGGGTATAAAGCTGCGGGATACGGATTAATACCAATTTCACGTAATTTCGTTAGTTTTTCTCTTCGGATGACTTCTTGTTCTGAAAGTTGCATTTTATACTATATTAAGGCTACAAATATAGGTACAATGCATGAATTCATCCATCGTTAAAAAGTAAATATTTCGAAACACTAATTTTGGGTGTGATGTGTAACATTTGATCTAGTTTTACGTCTTATAAATACATTTATCAATCAAAATCAAATTAAATGAGTATTTGGAGAGTTATTTTAGCCATTTTATTTCCACCGCTAGCCGTTATTGGTAAAGGTTGTGGCTCTATAATAATTGTTTTTCTTTTAACCCTCTGTGGTTGGGTGCCTGGCGTAATTGCCGCTTTGGTGATTCTGAACAATCCTGATAAGTATTAGTTATTCTTTCAGTAAGTCGTGTTCAGCAGGCAGTGTTTAGTGAACAATTAACAGTGCTCAGTAAACAGTAAACACTGTGTAGTATTATATTTAACTATTCACAGCCCTTCTGTTACTTGGTTAAGAATGCATTTTTTCTAGACACAGCTTATTGCCTAAAGCCTAAAGCCTAAAGCTTAAAGCTTAAAGCGGGAAGCCTACTGACCACTGACCACTGAATACTAATTACTAATTACTTTTTCCGTTTCGAATTTTATTTATCTTTTAAAGACGTTGTATCTTTGCAGAGATGAATAAAAAAGTCATATTAAAAGATTTAGGACAAAAAGACTATAAAGAAACTTGGGATTACCAAGAGTTACTTTTTAAAGAAATTGTCGATGCTAAAATTAAAAATAGGAGGGAAGAATTAGCACTTGAAACCACTAATTATTTTCTTTTTGTAGAACATCCGCATGTATATACCTTAGGAAAAAGTGGCGATATAAGTAATCTACTCGTTAACGAAGCGCAATTAGCAGAAAAAGGTGCCACGTTTTATAAAATTAATAGAGGTGGTGATATTACCTATCACGGACCAGGACAAATTGTAGGCTATCCTATTTTAGATTTAGATAATTTTTTTA
>JANQTG010000108.1:0-2688 GCA_030731855.1 Cellulophaga sp.
AAACAAAACCCCTATTTGAAGATAAAAAATGGCTTTGGGGTATTATGGTTTTAATTATAGGGATTATTGTTTGGTTCACTGTGGGGATGATTAGAAAAAGTTAATTAAACGGGTAGGCCATACAAATCAAAATCTGCCGCTTCTTCAATTTTAATATTAACAAAATCACCTACTTTTAAGTAAAATTTTGAAGCATCAATTAAAACTTCATTATCTACATCAGGTGAATCGAACTCGGTTCTTCCGATAAAATGGTTACCCTCTTTACGGTCGATAATACAACGTAAAGTTTGTCCTATTTTTTCTTGGTTTAATTCCCATGAAATTTGAGACTGAATTTCCATAATCTCAGAGGCTCTTTGTTGTTTTACTTCTTCTGGAACATTATCCTCTAAATTATAGGCATGCGTATTTTCTTCATGACTATATGTAAAGCAACCTAAACGCTCAAAACGCATAGCCGTAACCCAATTTTTTAGCGTTTGGAAATCTTCTTCGGTTTCTCCAGGATACCCAACAATTAAGGTTGTTCTAATGGTCATATTAGGAACGGTAGCTCTAAACTCTTGTAATAATTTTGTGGTTTTTTCTTGTGTAGTACCTCGGCGCATACTCTTAAGAATAGCGTCCGAAATATGTTGAAGAGGAATATCTAAATAATTACAAATTTTAGGTTCTTGTTTCATTACCTCTAACACATCCATCGGAAAACCTGTTGGGAAAGCGTAATGTAAACGAATCCATTCAATACCTTCTACTTTAACTAAAGCTTGTAGCAGCTCTGCTAAATTTCTTTTCTTATAAAGATCTAAACCATAATAGGTTAAATCTTGTGCAATTAAAATCAATTCTTTAACACCTTTTGCTGCTAATTTTTCAGCTTCGGTTACTAAATTTTCGATAGGGGTACTTTTATGCTTCCCGCGCATCAATGGAATCGCACAAAAAGAACACGGCCTGTCACAACCTTCGGCAATTTTTAAATACGCGTAGTTTTTTGGTGTAGTAGTTAAACGTTCCCCAATAAGTTCGTGTTTATAATCTGCGCCTAAAGCTTTTAATAAATTAGGCAATTCGCTAGTTCCAAAATATTCGTCTACATTAGGAATTTCTTTCTGTAAGTCAGGCTTATAACGTTCACTCAAACAACCGGTTACAAAAACTTTATCTACCAAACCTGCTTCTTTTTTTTGAACAAACTCCAAAATAGTATTAATACTTTCTTCTTTAGCATTTGCAATAAATCCGCAAGTGTTAATGACTACTATATTTCCTTCTCCTTCGTGAACAACTTCCTTTTTATTGGCTTTTAATTGTCCCATAAGCACCTCAGAATCATATACATTCTTAGAACATCCTAGAGTAACAACATTTATAGTATTCGTTTTTAAAGTTTTTGTACGCATAGTTTCAAATAAAGTGCAAAAGTACGATAAGAAAAAATATCGAACTATTTATATCAAATTTTATTATTTACTCGTTATGCTATTGATAATCAATTAAGTTAAATTAAACCTTAGACCTTAATTTTTGTCTTATCATAAAAATAAACCCTATGAAAACTATAAACACAACTATTTTTATTCTTCTTAACTTGTTTTTTATGGCTTGTTCAACAGATAAAGCTTCAAGCGAAGAATTTATAGATACCGAAATTTATTTTCCGCCTTTAAATTCGAGTATTTGGGAAACCACTTCTATTCAGGATTTAAATTGGAACGAAGAAAATTTACCCTCATTACTCAATTTTTTAGAAGAAAAAAATACAAAAAGTTTTATTATACTTTTCAATGGTAAAATAGTGGTAGAAGCCTACATGAATGATCATGATGCTTCTAAAAATTGGTATTGGGCAAGTGCCGGAAAAACATTGACTACAGCAGTAACAGGAATTGCACAAGAGGAAGGAATTATCGATATAAATCATAGAGTATCTGATTATTTAGGGGAAGGCTGGACTAGCGCTCCCATAGAAAAAGAGAATTTGATTACCTCTAAAAATCTGTTAGCCATGACTTCTGGTTTAAACGAATCTTTAGGTGAAGATGTTTCGCCTGGTAATTTACAATATGTGGCTGATGCAGGTAATCGATGGGCATATCATAATGTGTATGTAAAATTACAAGATGTTATTTCAGAAGCCAGCAATACGAGTTGGGATAGTTATTTCAATACACGGTTAAAAGATAAAATAGGTATGAATGGTACTTGGCTAGATATGGATGGATTGAGCGTTTACTGGAGTAATACACGAAGTATGGCACGTTTTGGACTTTTGATATCGGCAGGTGGTAATTGGGAAAACCTACAAATTATTCCTGCAGCCTTTTTAAATGATGCCGTTAATACTTCTCAAGATATCAACAAAGCTTATGGCTATTTATGGTGGCTAAACGGAAAAGACACCTATCAATTACCACAATCTCAATTTAAATTTAATGGTTCATTAATACCCAATGCGCCTAAAGATATGTATGCCGCATTAGGAAAAAATGATCAAAAAATATATGTTGTTCCTAGTAAAAAGCTGGTAGTGATCCGTATGGGTGATGCTGCAGAAAATGTCAACTTTGCACTTTCTAATTTTGATGACGAGTTATGGGCTAAGATTAATGATTTGATTCAGTAGTTAGTAGTGAGTTAGTGAGTTAGTGAGTTAGTGAAATTTAATTATTTTGAATTATTCGA
>JANQTG010000108.1:2788-17925 GCA_030731855.1 Cellulophaga sp.
TAGTGAGTTAGTGAGTTAGTGAGTTAGTGAAATTTAATTATTTTGAATTATTCGAGCCTATTTTAAAAGAAAAAAAGACTAAAATCAGTAACAAGCAGGCCTGAAATATTTTTGCAATTAGCGATGTATTATTTAAATAAGCTGACATCTCTTTTGAACTATCTGTATAATTTGATAAGCTACCTACTATATTTTCAAGAGATAAGGCTGCAAAACTATCTATCATTGAAACTAATGAATCAACAGAAACAAGCATTGCTATTGTAGCTACCACAGCAATAATATTAGCCCAGTTGTTTTGAAAACGAAACCAAATTGTACGAACTAAATACAAAAGAAAAATAGTTAGTACGATAATAAAAATTAGAACAGCAAAACTTTGAAACACAAAATACGTATCATAAATATTGATATTTAAGGTTTGACTAAAGCTCAACGCATTTTTTCCGAAAAACAGGACATTCAGAAAATATCCTAAAAGCAAAGTGACGATTAAATAAATTATTTCTTTTTTAACCGTATAGATTTGTTTCATGAAGCGTAATGTTTGTGATTAATCCACAAAACCACTAGGAGCCTTACGAACTTTAGTTCCTTTTTCAAAAGCCGCACCTAGTTGTAATAATTTAGCTTCTTGAAATTGCTTAGCAATAAAGGTTAAACTTATAGGTTCTCCTGAAGTTTTATAACCCATAGGAACGGTTAATGCTGGGTATTTAGCTACCGCAGCAAAACCCGCATGATAATTATTGATACTCAAAATAGCATCTAAAGTATGTTCATCTAGAACCTTGTTAAAAAAAGAACGACTAGAAACCTCTAAATCTGCAATTATTTTTTCTAAGCCTTCAGCAGAGGTAGTGTCTGCCATAATACCTTCAAAAAGTACTTGCCCGTATGGAATTCTAGTTAAAGAATCTTGGTTATTAAAAGCAATTACATCAGCTATAGAAGTCACTTTTACCCCATCTTTATTTTTTACATGTGCTTTAATATATGCTGGAAGATCGTTTCGCATATCAATATTTAAAATACTCAAGAAACCAGGTAAACCAATTTGTTCTGGTTCAAACTCCACAATAGTAGCACCTAAATCTTTTATTTTAGCTATGGTTTGCGCGTAAATGGAATCACTTTCTAAAAGATTCTTAAATGCACCGAAACGTTTTCCTGATAAAGTATTTGTATCGGAAATTAAAAAACTCTCGTTTGTATCAACTGATGTAGCATCTGCAGCATCTTTTCCGGTCATGGCTGATAATAAAATCGCATTATCTGTTACGTTTTTAGTCATTGGGCCAGGCGTATCTAAGGTACTCGAAATAGGTACAATTCCGCTTCTACTCAATAAACCAATCGTTGGTTTTAGACCCACTACTGAATTCTGACTTGAGGGCGATAAAATAGAACCTGAAGTTTCTGTACCCACAGCAGCTACTGCATAATTTGCTGCAACAGAGGTTCCACTACCAGCACTAGATCCACCAGTTTCGAATACTTTTCTACCGTAAGGATTAAGCGTTTGTCCGCCTACTGCACTATAGCCAACAGGGCAACCTGAACACAAAAAATAAGCCCATTCACTTAAATTTACCTTTCCTAAAATTAAAGCTTGGTTTTTCTTTAGTTGTTGAACAATAAAAGCATCGTCTGTAGCATTATCTATCAATGCGATAGCGCCAGCAGTAGTATTCATACCTTCGGTATCAATATTATCTTTTAATAAAATGGGCATCCCAAAAATAGCATGTCTTTTTTTAGTTGGGTTCGCTTTAAAATCTTTGTCTAATTGCCTTGCCTCATCTACTACATTTTTATTTAGGGCTAAAACCGTGTTTAAAGTAGTTTCGTTATTCAATTCGTACTTGTAAATCCGATATAAATAAAATAAAACCAAGTTTTCATAACTTAAAGCACCCTTTGCTATTTCTGCTTGTATTGTAGGAATATCTTGTTCTAAAATAAGCGATTTCCATTTTTGATAATCTGCTTCGGTTACCTTAGATACTTCATTATATAATGGTAAGAATACATCGTTTTTATTCAACACTTTAGATTGAATAAGTTTGTACTGCATTCTTTTTGTTTCATGTGATGCATTTTCAGCGACTTCTAACGAATCGTTATAAGATTCCCAAAGCACCACAGGCTCCACATTTGATTTTTCTTCTTTACAAGATAAAAGGATAAAACAAAAACTGATTATAAGTAGTACGTTTTTCATAAGAATAGTTGTTAGTTGCTGGTTATCCGTTATTCGTTGCTCGGTTTTGGGTAAAAATAGTAAAACAATGGGTTAGTGATTTAATCTCTCTCTTTTTTTGGTTATTTTTTTCTTCTCTTTATTCTATTTCTTAGTGATATATGAGTTTTCATTTTTCAACATTTTAAGATATTAAATCGACTCATACACCAAGTTTGAGACTTAAAATTATGCTATACCTGTTCGTAACGTTTGAACTTTTTATATTTCTAATTTTATATTTCGTATTTCTTCTATTTAGTCTTTTATCTCTAGTCCTTTTTCTTTCCACATCAGACATTTGACTTTAAAACATATTTATTTAGTTCCAAAAAAAGAATCTACAAACTCAATTTTATTAAATACTTGTAAATCTTCAATGCCCTCACCTACTCCTATATATTTAACAGGAATTTGAAACTGGTCTGATATGCCAATCACAACACCACCCTTGGCCGTTCCATCTAATTTGGTAACCGCTAAAGATGTTACGTTGGTCGCTTTCGTAAATTGTTTTGCTTGCTCAAAAGCGTTCTGACCCGTAGAACCGTCTAGCACCAAAAGAACATCGTGTGGTGTATCGGGTACTACTTTTTGCATCACACGACTCACCTTAGAAAGTTCGTTCATTAAATTAATTTTATTATGCAATCGCCCAGCAGTATCAATGATAACTACATCCGCATCTTGCTTCATGGCAGAACTTAAGGTATCAAAAGCAACCGACGCAGGATCACTACCCATACTTTGTTTTACAATAGAAATACCTACACGATCTGCCCAAATTTGTAGCTGATCTATCGCAGCAGCTCTAAATGTGTCGCCTGCACCTAAAACTACTTTATAACCCTTTTTCTTAAATTGATAGGCTAATTTACCGATGGTCGTTGTTTTACCAACCCCATTAACACCAACAACCATAATAACATAAGGTTTTTTATCTTTAGGAATTGTAAATTCTGTAGCCTCCCCAGAATTCGTTTCCGATAGCAAACGAGCGATTTCTTCTCTTAAAATTAAATTTAACTCGCTAGTTCCTAAATATTTATCTTTAGCAACACGGGCTTCAATACCTTTAATTATTTTAAGTGTTGTATCGACACCCACATCAGAACTCACCAAAATTTCTTCTAGATTATCAAGAACATCATCATCTACTTTAGATTTCCCTGCAACAGCTTTATTTAGTTTCCCAAAAAAAGATGTTTTTGATTTTTCTAGGCCTTTGTCTAATGTTTCTTTTTTTTCTGAAGAGAACAATTTTTTAAATAAACTCATACTACTTTATAATTCATTGTATAAATATATGAAACATCTATGATTAATAATAGTTGAAAATGTGTAATGTACTTTACAAATAAAAATTGTTAGTTTTAAGCCCAAGTTCTCGCTGAAAAAGTGAAATTAGCTTTCCTGCTAGCAAAGGAAGGTTCAACTAACCTTATTGAATTTACGACTTTGTTCCCGCCGGTTCGGGTTTCAAAATTGAATTTCACTAACAAAAAAAGGCTGCAATCCATAGATCGCAGCCTTTTTACCAATATAAAAATTGGAATATTATTTTTTACTCAACCAGCCATCAACTTCCTCTGGCGTCATAACTGACTCAGTGAATGTATAAGCACCAGATTTAGGTGACTTCACCATTTTAATAGCTTTTGTCAATCTTTTTGAACTGGTTTGTAAACTTGCTACCGTTTTCTTTGCCATGATTATAAATTTTATACTTCCGTATTACGGAAATTTATTTAATTTCTTTGTGAACAGTCATTTTCTTTAAGATAGGGTTAAATTTCTTTAACTCTATTCTATCCGGAGTGTTCTTTTTATTTTTCGTTGTAATGTATCTTGAAGTTCCAGGCTGGCCTGATTCTTTGTGCTCTGTACATTCCAAAATTACCTGGATTCTATTACCTTTTTTAGCCATTTTACTATATTATTTTGGATTACTTATTTAATCCATTTGCATTAGCTTCTTTCAAAACCGCAGAAATACCCTTCTTATTGATGGATTTTAATGCCCGTGCAGATACTTTTAAAGTAACCCAACGGTCTTCTTCAGGAATGTAGAAACGCTTTTTAGAAAGATTCACATCGAATCTTCTTCTTGTCTTGTTAATGGAAAACGATA
Source organism: Cellulophaga sp. (assembly GCA_030731855.1). Classification (GTDB taxonomy): domain Bacteria; phylum Bacteroidota; class Bacteroidia; order Flavobacteriales; family Flavobacteriaceae; genus Cellulophaga. The sequence continues at coordinate 7,162 of JANQTG010000108.1, forward strand.
CATTGTTTCCAAACATAGCTCTCTTTCCAGTAATTTCGCAAACTTTTGACATATGCTAGGGTTTGTGTTATTTTTAAACAGGATGCAAATTTATATCTTTTTTATGGGACGTACAAACTTCTTTTTTAGAATTTTAAAATTTCTTTTTGCAACATCTCAAATGCCTTATATACAGACTTTTGCACTACCCTTTCGCGCTGGCTACCCATCATAAACCGCTCAGAAAACACTCCTTTTTCACTAGCAACGGCAATAAACACGGTTCCAACCTCTTCGTTTGAGTCTCCTTTTAAGGGTCCGGCATTACCAGTAGTTGCTACTGAAAAATCTGTTTTTAATAGTTTTCGTACGTTTTGAGCCATCGCTTCTGCCACTGCGGCGCTTACTACAGAGTGTTTTTCAATTAGTGCTTCTGGAACTTTTAATATATTTATTTTAGCCTCGGTAGCATAACTAACTACTGTACCTTTATAATATTTTGATGCTCCAGGTATTTCTGTAAATAACTCCCCTATTTTGCCGCCTGTAAAACTCTCAGCAGTACTTAAAGTGAGCTTTTTTTGTGTCAGTAACTTTGCAATAATTTCTTCTAGAGATTCCTCATCTTCCTCTCCATGAACAATTTCGTGAAGTAAAATATATAATTTTTGGGTTTCTAATTTAATAATTTCTTCGAGCTTTTGTAGGTCTGTTCCTTTTGTGGTTAACCTTAGCCGCACTTTTCCTAAACTAGGCAAATACGCTAATTTTACAGTACTCGGCAAATTATCTTCCCAAGCTTCAATCTTTTCAGCTAGTGCACTTTCGCCAATACCATAAGTAACAATAGTCTTATGAATAATAAAAGGACGCTTAAATTCTTTTTGAATTTTCGGAATTACCTCGTGACTCATTAAATACTTCATCTCAAAAGGTACGCCTGGTAATGATACAAAAACGCTTGAATTATTTTGCATCCACATACCTGGTGCTGTGCCATATTCATTATGCAGTACTTGCGCTTTTGAAGGCACTAAAGCCTGGTTTTTATTAACTTGCAAAAGCGGAGCTGTAGTATATTTTTTAAAAATATGTTCCACATGAAGTAATACCTTTTTATCTTCTACTAAAGTGTCTTGAAAATATTCGCACAAGGTATGTTTAGTTATATCGTCTTTTGTTGGCCCTAAACCACCTGTTATAATAACAATATCAGCCCTAGATTCTGCTTCTTTTAAGGTTTGAAGTATCTGGGATTTATCGTCTTGAATGGACGTTATTTGTACTACCGAAACGCCAATTTTATTAAATTCTTTCGCAATAAAAGCAGAGTTGGTATCTACAATCTGACCTATAAGAATTTCATCGCCTATGGTTATTATTTCTGCTAACATTAAAGATTAAAATCTTTTTTAAGCTCTGCCACTACTTGATGAATATCTTTTTTTAAGGTCGGGAAAATTGCATCAATTTCTGTTGCTGTATTTTCTTTTTTACCTAAATTCTCAATTTCTAATGCAGCTGCACGGGTCTGCTCCATGCCTAACAAATCTACATTAGGTTTTATTTTATGGGCTAATTGATAAATAGCAGGATAATCTTTTTTAGCTATGGCAATTTCTAAAAGTGATAAATCTTCTGGCACTTCATCTAAAAATACAGAAACTACAGAGTTAATAAATTCCTCATCTCCATCTGCCAATTCGTTTAATTTATCTAAACTGTATATCATATTATTTAATGTTTAACTGAAACATTTCTATATTTTCTAAACTACCTGAAAGGTAATCATTAGTTTTAACTCTGCCAACACCGGCAGGTGTTCCTGTAAAAAGGACATCTCCTTTTTTTAGCGTGAAAAATGTGCTTACATAAGCAATCAATTCATCTATTTTCCAAAGCATTAAACTGGTATTGCCTTGTTGTACTAATTCGTTATTTTTTGAAAGGGTAAAATTAATATTATTCAAATCTTTAAAAGCTGTTTTTGGCAACCACTTACCAATTACGGTAGCACCATCAAAACCTTTTGCTTTTTCCCAAGGCAAGCCCTTTTCTTTTAAGGCTTGTTGCAAATCACGCGCTGTAAAGTCTATACCTAAACCTATTTCATCGTAATAATTAGCTGCAAACTTTTGATCTATATGCTTACCTACTTTTTTAATTTTCACCAAAACCTCTACTTCATAATGAATATCATTAGAAAACTCTGGAATATAAAAGTCTTGTTCTTTCGGCAATACCGACGAATCTGGCTTTATAAAAACAACAGGATCTACTGGCCTTTCATTTTGAAGTTCTTCAATATGAGCGGTATAATTTCTACCAATACAGATGATTTTCATACCTTAAAATTATATACGTTTAGGATTATTTAAAAGCTAATCTATCTTCTTATAACGAAGTTAAAATTAGATTATTCTTTTGATATTTTTAAACTTATCGCCGGAATAAAATTTTCATTTTTATCTTTTGATTTCACTACAAAATCTGTCCACTCGCCCATACCATACACCATTACCTTAAAGTTTTGATTTTTAGTATACACACCGCCAAAGGTTGGTGCAAACCTATCTTCTACTATAAATTTGTTCGACAACTGATCTATTTCAGTGTTTTTATACCAATTATAAGGAATAAAAAACCATTCTAACCCAATATAAAGTCCGTCTTGTGGCATTTTAATATTTAAGTTTGACACATCTAGAGAAACAAAATCTTTTTCTACTTCAGTTTCTAATACAATACTTTTATACACCAAATCGGTAGTTGGCTTTTTGGTTAGCGGATCTACCGCATAAAACCGAAGTCTGTATTTTGAAGTCTCGCGCTTAAAAGCCTTATTATTTTGAAAAAAAACGGTAACCTTATCTAAATACTTTTTCTGCTGACCGATATTCGGAAAATATAAGGCCAAAACCCAAGGTGTTGAAGATGACGAAAAACCACTTGTTAGACTATAACTGCTTATGGGGTTTAAAACATCAGAATTTCCTAATGTTTCGGTGACCACAACTTCATTTAACTCAAAAGATTCGGGAATCATTTCAAACCTTTTTGCTTTGAATATTTCGTTGGCAACTACAATAGTATCTTTATACCCTAGGGATGAAATATGAATTTCTTTTTCTAAAAAATTAGAAGGTAAATCCATAAAAAAATGACCTTCTTCATCAGAAGAGGTACCTTTTAAGGTATTTAAAAAACTTAAATTGACAAAGGGAATCGTTTCTTTGGATTTTGCATCATACACAACTCCTTCAAAATAGATTTCTTGGGCGTTTAATTGCGCATAAACAAACAGAAATAAGAACAAAAGTCTCATTATCCTAATTTAGTATTTAGTTTACTCAACTTAATTTGAGTCAATATTTTTTTAGTGTACAACGGAAAATCTGCATTTAAAATCCAGCTGAAATAACCAGGCTCGCTTTCTAAAACGTCGTGTACTTTTTTTCCTTTATGTTTTCCGAAAGAAAAAATTTCTTGATCATCTTCATCATAAATTATAAAGCCAGCAAAGTCAACAGTTCTTTTGTGTGATGAAAATTCTGCTAATTTTTTTATGTTATTTTCTAAGTCTGGATACCTATCTAATTGCGATAAAAGTACTTCATAAGTAGCGTTAGTATCGGCTGCTGCACTATGCGCATCTTCTAAAATTTTATCACAATAAAATTTATAGGCAGCGCTTAAGGTTCTTTTTTCCATTTTATGAAAAATAGTTTGCACATCTACAGAAACGGTATTTTTCATGTCAAAATCTACCCCAGCTCTCAGCATTTCTTCTGCCAATAAAGGAATATCGAACCTATCAGAATTAAAACCACCTAAATCACTATCTTTAATAATGTTGTAAATTTCTTTCGATAACTCTTTAAATGTCGGCTCGTTAGCCACTTTTTCGTTGGTAATGCCGTGCACTGCAATAACCTCATCAGAAATGTGCATTTCAGGATTTACCAACCAAGTTTTACTTTCTTTATTCCCGTTGGGATATACTTTTAAAATGGCAATTTCTACAATTCGGTCTTTGGCTACATTAACTCCTGTAGTTTCTAAATCAAAAAAACAAATTGGCCTTGTTAACTTTAGTTGCATGCTTTAAAATTTTCACAAAGATAACTTTTTCAAAAAGGTAAGGAAGCAACCAAGCCCTGTATATTAAAAAAAGCCCCAATATGGAGCTTTTAAGTCTTATTGCTATATTTTTTAAACCTCTCTATTTACATCCCAAGCTTCAAGATAATCGGCAACAGCTTTTACGAACATACCGCCAAGCGCTCCGTTAACAACCCTGTGATCATAGCTGTGAGACAAAAACATCTTGCTTCGGATACCAATAAAATCGCCTTCAGGAGTTTCAATTACAGAAGGTACTTTTCGGATTGCCCCTAAAGCTAAAATACCCACTTGTGGTTGGTTTATGATGGGTGTTCCAAAAACACTGCCAAAAGTACCCACATTAGTTACGGTATAGGTTCCGTCTTTAATTTCGTCTGGTTTTAATTTATTATCTCTACTTCGGGTGGCTAAATCGTTTACGGCTTTCGCCATGCCTACCAAGTTTAACTGATCGGCATTTTTAATAACTGGAACAATTAAGTTACCGTCTGGCAATGCCGCTGCCATTCCAATATTTATATTCTTTTTCTTTATAATGGTATCACCTTCTAAAGAAATATTCATCATCGGAAACTTTTTTAAGGCTACCGCCACGGCTTCCATAAATATAGGTGTAAACGTTAATTTCTCACCCTCACGCTTTTCAAAACTATTTTTAAATTTATTTCTCCAATTCACCAGGTTTGTAACATCGACTTCAATAAAACTTTGCACGTGTGCTGATGTAGCAATACTATCAACCATATATTGTGCAATAAGTTTACCCATTCTACTCATTGGGATAAGCTCACTACCATTCGCATTGATAGAAGTTGCCGCTTTTGGCGTTTCTTTTACTTTTTCTGCTACTGGATTTGACTGAGAAACTGTCTGAGTATTTTGCGGAGCTACTTGGGTAGTTTCCTGAGTAACTTTTGGCATTTCGGATGGCCCAGAAGTACGGTTTTTTAAAAAGTCTAAAATATCATTTTTAGTGACTCTACCTTCATTTCCTGTGCCCGTAATACCCTCTAATTCAGATACTGAAATACCTTCTTGTTTTGCAATATTCTTTACTAAAGGAGAATAAAAACGATCAGAATCTGATGAAACAGATAAAGGAGCTTCAATAGTACCTTTTACAATTTTAATATCTTCTTCGATAGCTTTAACCTCAGGAGCTTCTTCAACAGATTTTTTTATTTCATGCGAAGTTGTTTCGCTTCCTTTAATCTCTATAATTGCTACTGTCTGACCAACAGCCACTACATCATCTACATTAAAAAGCTTTTCTACCAAAACCCCTTCAACTTCGCTAGGCACTTCTGAATCTACTTTATCAGTAGCAATTTCAAAAACGGCTTCATCCATTTCTATGGTATCACCAACTTCTTTTAACCAAGTTGTTAATGTTGCTTCGGCAACACTCTCTCCCATTTGCGGTAATTTCAATTCAAATCTTGACATATTATCAATAAAAATACTTAATTACTATATAATTTTGCGAAAGTACTAAAAATAACGTCTTTTAGTTTTATTTATTTCAATAATTTTTAAGATGATTTAATAGCATTTTCAAAGGGAATTCGATTTAGAATACTACGTCCTAAGGTTACTTCGTCTGCATATTCTAGCTCATCGCCTACTGATATTCCTCTTGCAATTGTTGATGTTTTTATCCCTACATGCTCTAACTGCTTAAAAATATAGAAATTAGTCGTATCGCCCTCCATTGTAGAACTTAACGCAAAGATTAACTCGTTTATTTTACCCTGTTTTGCTTTTTGAACAAGCGAAGCTATCGTTAAATCTTGGGGGCCAACACATTCCATTGGAGATATTTTACCACCTAAAACATGATACAAACCTCTGTATTGACCTGTATTTTCAATAGCCATAACGTCTCTAATATCTTCTACAACACAGACCAGCGTTTCATCTCTTTTGGGGTTCGCACAAATTTCACAAAGTGCTACGTCAGAAATATTATGACAACTAGTGCAAAATTTAATATTGTTTTTTAAATTGTTCAATGCACTTGAGAGTCTTTCTGTTTGTGATACAGGCTGTTTTAGCAAATGCAAAGCCAAACGTAAAGCTGTTCGTTTACCTATGCCTGGTAATTGTGCAATTTCATAAACCGCATTTTCTAATAATTTTGAAGAAAATTCCATAGCTTCAAAATTACAATTTTATACGATTTATTTTTACAAAAAAAACTTAAAACTACCCATACTGATTTGTCGCTAGTAATACTAGTGTGCAAGCTATTTCAACCTGTATATTATTAGCTCTTAATAGTTTATAAAACTCAGGATTTTCTGTACCTGGATTAAAAATTATTCTTTTAGGATTAAGGTTTATTATTTTAGTGTAGTATTCGATTTGCCGCTGAGGATTTAAGTATAAAGTAACGGTATGTATATTTTGAAAATCGCTAAAATTCGTTTTAATTTGTATTTTAGAAACGAATCCTTGTTTTAAACCAAATGCTTCCGTTTCGATTGATTTCTCAACAAGCATTTTTATAGCTTTATAGCTGTATCTTTCAGGATTTAGTGAAGCACCTATAACAAGTGTTTTTTGCATTTTATCGATTATGATGTTAAAGTTTGTTAAGAATTAGAGTTATTATTTAAAAAGTACGTCTCTTTGCACGCAGAGATAGAAGACTTAAGGTTTTGTCGTTAATGCTGTATTTTTATAGTTAATGGTTAGTGTTTAGTGCACATTAATGATGAAAGAAACCCCAATGTAAATTGGGGTTTTGTTTTTTCCCCTCCCAGAATTACAAAAATGTAATTCTGACCTCCCCAGAGGGAGGTATAATTGAGGTTTTCAAAAATTTTTAATTTTCAATTTTCAATTAAAAATTACCATTTAATTATTACACTACCCCACGTAAAGCCACTACCAAAAGCAGCTAAAACAACCAAATCGCCTTCTTTAATTTTACCTTGCTCCCAAGCCTCTGTTAAGGCTATCGGAATAGACGCTGCTGTTGTATTTCCGTATTTCATAATATTATTAAACACCTGATCATCTTGCAATCCGAACTTCTTTTGAATAAATTGAGAAATTCTAAGATTTGCTTGGTGTGGCACTAACATATTGATATTTGCAGGCGTTAAATTATTGGCACCAAGACCTTCCATAATAACCTCACTAAAACGAACTACCGCATTTTTAAACACAAATTGTCCGTTCATGTACGGAAAATAAGATTCGTCATTAGGATCATTATCGGCAATAATATCTGTCACCCATCTTTTTCCCATTCCAGGTGCTATTAACGATAATTCTTCAGCATGTTGCCCTTCAGAATGCAGGTGTGTAGACAAAATACCCTTGGTATTATCTTCTTCTCTACTTAAAACAGCAGCACCAGCACCATCTCCAAATATTACGGAAACACCTCTACCCCTAGTCGTCATATCTAAACCGTGAGAATGTAATTCAGACCCTATAACCAATACATTTTTGTACATTCCACTTTTAATATATTGATCTGCTACCGAAATTCCGTAAACGAACCCAGAACACTGATTGCGAATATCTAGGGCTCCAATGGTTTTAATATCTAAATCGCGCTGTACCAAAACACCTGGGCCAGGGAAATAATAATCAGGACTCAAGGTTGCAAAAACAATAAAGTCGATATCATCTTTATGTAATCCTGAACGTTCAATAGCAATTTTGGCCGCCTTAACACCCATTGATGTTGTGGTATCGCCATCGCCTTTTATCACATGCCTGCGCTCCTGAATACCTGTTCTTTCTTGAATCCAAGCATCATTAGTTTCTATTACTTTAGACAAATCGTCATTTGTAACAACATTTTTAGGAACATAATACCCTAATCCTGTAATTTTTGAGTTATACATACTACTATTTTATGTGAAATTCTTATTTTAAAAATAAAGCTACGAATTAAATAAAACATTAGGATACATTTTAAGAATTATTCTAATAATGTTTCCATTTGTGATCAAAACAAGCAATCCTATTTAAAATTTTAACGTATGGTATGATTTATTTTGAGTAAATTAGGGCTAATTTTTGTTTAACCTCTTAATAACAAACTCATGCAAAAACGTATTACTTTTTTACTGCTTTTTTTTATAAGTCTGGGCTTTTCTCAAGAAAATCTTGGATATCAAAAACCATCTAAAGAAATTTTAGATTTGGTTGATGCACCACTTGCGCCCTCTGTACTTATAACAGATGACGGTCAATACATGATTATGCTATACAGAGATGCTTATAAAACAATGGCCGAACTCTCTGAAACAGAATTACGATTAGCGGGTTTACGAATCAACCCTAAAACGAATATTGGGAGTAGAACAAATTATTATAACGATATTAAAATTAAAGCTCCTAAAGACAAAGATGCAAAAAGTGTTACCGGACTTCCAAATAATCCAAGAATTGCCAATTTAAGCTTTTCACCAGACCAATCTAAAGTTGCGGTTACCAACACCACCGAAAACGGCGTTGAAGTTTGGGTTTTAGATCTGAAAACAGCTAACGTTAAAAAAATTACAGACGCTACGGTAAATGCAAATTTAGGCGATGTTATCAACTGGTTTAAAGATGGAGAATCGCTATTAGTGAAAATGCTTCCAAAGAACAGAAAACCACTAATTAATGCAGATGAATCAGTGCCACAAGGACCTACAGTATCGTCAAATGATGGTAAAGAAGCTCAAAATAGAACCTATCAAGATTTACTTAAAAACCCTAATGACGAATTTAATTTTGAGCAGTTAGCACATTCCGAATTGCATCAAGTAGCTTTAAATGGAACTACTAAAAAATGGAAAGATGCTGCTATGTACACATCGGTTAGTTTTTCGCCCGATGGAGAATACACGATGATTGTTACTTTAAACAAACCCTTTTCTTATTTAGTAACTTATAACAGGTTTCCTTCTAGCACATCTATTTATAAGAAAGATGGGAGTTTAGTAAATCAAATTTTGGAAGTGCCTTTAATTGAAGATTTACCTAAGGGATTTATGGCCGAACGCATGGGTATGCGTGATTTGAGTTGGAGAGGCGACAAACCGTCGAGCTTAATATATGCCCAAGTTTTAGACGGTGGTGATCCTGAAAATAAAGTAGAATATAGAGACGAAGTGTTTCAATTAGAAGCGCCTTTTAACGGAAAAGGAAAAAGCCTTTTAAAAACAAAAAATAGATTCAGTTATATTCAATGGGGCGATAATAATACAGCTATAGCCTACGACCGTTGGTGGAATGATAGAAATGCAAAAATTTATGTTTTTGACCCTTCTGATGCTTCAAAAGGAGCTAAAATTATTTCCGATAGAAATTATCAAGATGTGTATAGTGACCCTGGAAGTTTTGTCACAAAAAGAAACAAATTCGGGTATAACACCATCGTAATTAAGGATAATACTGTTTATTTAACGGGCGATGGGTATACCGAAAACGGCCAATTTCCATTCGTAGACGAAATGAATCTTAGTACTCAAAAAACCAAGCGTTTATACACGTCTGACCTTCCCAATAAAAAGGAAACTTTAATGGAATACAATCCAGAAAACGACGAACTTCTGGTGCGTATAGAATCGAAAAGCGAATATCCAAATTACTATTCTAAGAGCTTAAAAAACAAAAAGAAAAGTACGCAACTTACTTACTTTGACAATCCCTATAAAAGCTTAGCAAATGTTCATAAAGAGGTAATTACCTATAAGAGAGAAGATGGATTAGAACTTACAGGAACTTTATACTTACCAGTTGGTTATGATAAGACTAAAAAAGATAAAAAACCCATGATTTTATGGGCGTATCCAAGAGAATATAAAGACAAAAATAGTGCCTCACAAAATACTCAAAACCCAAACGAATTTACCTACCCGAGTTGGGGATCCCCTATTTATTGGGTAACAAAAGGCTACGTGGTTTTAGATGATGCTGCTTTCCCTATTATCGGTGAAAAAGATGCCCAACCTAACGATACCTTTAGAAAGCAATTGGTTGACAATGCCAAAGCAGCAATTGATGCAGTTGATAATTTAGGGTATATAGATCGAAAAAAAGTGGCCGTTGGTGGCCATAGCTACGGTGCCTTTATGGTGGCTAATTTATTATCACATTCCGATTTGTTTGCCGCCGGTATTGCGCGTAGTGGGGCTTATAACAGAACACTTACACCGTTTGGCTTTCAAAGCGAAGAACGTAATTATTGGGAAGCTCCCGAAGTTTACAATAGCATGTCGCCCTTCATGAATGCTGAGAAAATGAAAACACCCCTACTTTTAGTACATGGTGAAGCAGATAATAACTCAGGCACCTACCCAATGCAAAGTGAACGTTACTTTAATGCCTTAAAAGGTTTGGGTGCAACCGTTAGATTAGTAATGCTTCCTAAAGAAAGTCATGGGTATAGAGCAAAAGAAAGTATTTTACACTTGCTTTGGGAACAAGACCAGTGGCTAGAGAAATACTTAAAAAATGCTGATGAAAATAAGTTGAATATGCCGATGATGGGGAAAGATTAGCAGTAAGCAGTAAGCAGTAAGCAGTAAGCAGTAAGCAGTAAGCAAAATTATTTTTTTAGTTTTGTTTACTGTTTTTATATGCTAATTTATAGATAAAATTGCTGCTTCAAAAAGCTGTTTCCCGTCTCCCTTAAATTCATGCGCTATA
>JANQTG010000109.1:0-3252 GCA_030731855.1 Cellulophaga sp.
AATTATTATCCGAACACTCCTCATATTATACAAAATTCATTGGCGCTCGTAAAAAACGAATTGAAGAAAAATAATATAAAAAATATAACTATTGAGGCTGCTGCGGAGCATATGATCGATGCAAACTTTGAACATCTTCTTGAAAAGCTAGAAGTAATGCCCATTAAAAAGCAGTATCTACTAATCGAAATGTCGTATTTACAGGCTTCCCTAAATTTTGACGATGCGGTACAAAAAATAAGAAATTCGCAGTATTTCCCTATTTTAGCACATCCTGAGCGGTATCATTACCTTCATCATACTTCTAAATATCGTTTGTATAAAAACACTGGAATACTTTTTCAAATGAATTTATTGTCTTTAAGTACCTATTACGGTAAAGAAATTTCAGATACTGCCTACAAACTTTTAGACAAAAATTTAATTGATTTTGTGGGCACTGATGTTCATAACATAAGACAACTGAACGCATTAAAAAATATAAAAATTAAAGACAAAATTTTAAAAAAGCTGCTGCCAGTTCTTGAAAAAACAACATACAATTTTGGTTAGTACTTTTAGTTGCTCGTTGATGGTTTTTAGTTTACGGTAGTTTGCTCTTTTTTTGTTTGTGATATTCATGGAATAATAAAATTACATTGAACATCCCCCTTAATCCCACTTCAAAGGGGCAATTAAATCTGTTCACCTTATTACCACGCCACTAAAAAGTATTGCCTCGGGAATTCTATTGATTAAAATTGTTTTAGATTGTGGTTTTTAGAGGGTAGTTAGTAGTCGTTACTAAATTAGCTTTACCCGCTTGCCAGACGAGCAGGTATTCAAATTAAATAGAGGGTAGTGGTTAGTTGGTAGAGGCTAGTAGTCTGCATCAAAGCTTTATTGGTAAAATATTACATTAACCACACACCCCTGCCGTACGGTCAGGCCCTCAAATTAACTCACTCCCCTGCACTACTTGCAGGTCTTCAACTTTAAAATAGTGAGTACTTACTATAGGATATAAAACAAAAAATATGCTTAATGGCTACATTAAACATATTTTTATTTAAATATCTCGTAAAGATTATAAAACTAAGCTCCGAATTTCCACCATTTTTTTTTGGTAGCGCTATAGCCATATCCATATTTTCCACCGTAGCCTAAATTACTTTCTTTAACATCGTTGACTACAAAAGATAGGTTTTTTAGTTTGCCTTCTTTCTGAAGTTTTATCGGAAAATCTATAACATTCGACTCTGTAACTCCTGCTCTTGTTACATAGATAACATGGTCTGAGTATTTACTTATGATTAAGGTATCTGAAACCAACATTAGAGGAGCAGTGTCTACGATAACATAATCGTACAAAGCACTCATTTCTTTTATTAAATCTTCAAAACGCGAACGCATTAAAAGCTCTGACGGATTTGGTGGTACCTTACCAGAATAAATAATATCAATTTTGTTATTATGAACTAAAAGTGAATTTACAATCTGACTTGAAGGCAGTCTATTATTGTGTAAAAAATCGGTTAATCCAAATTTATCGTTATTAGATTCACTTGATTTTTTCAACTTGTCAATGTCTTGCTTATTCTCGTCAAAAAAAGAATGAATTTTTGGGTTACGAATATCTGCACCTATTAACAATACTTTTTTATCAGTATTTGCCAACACCATGGCTAAGTTGGAGGAAAGGAAGGTTTTTCCCTCTCCTGAAACACTAGATGTAATGTAAATTACATTATTTTTATCTGTAGCTGTTTTTTTTGCACTCATAAGATAATCTAAGTTGGTTCTTAGAATCCTCAGAGATTCTGCTAAAACAGAACGATCATCATCTATTAATATCTTTTTCTGCTTTCCACTAATTTTTGGTAGTTCGGCCAAAACAGGAATATCATTCACCAATTTTTCTAAAGCAGTTTTATTACTTATTTTATTATCTAGCAAATCTTTTGCATATATTACTGAAAATGGGACTAAAAGTCCTAAAATCAAAAACGCTAGCATAACTACATTTCGCTTAGGAGACACAGGAAATGGACTTGAAGCATAAGCATTATCAATAACTTTTGATTTTGCAGACGCTGAAGCATAGGTAATTTGAGCTTCTTCCCTTTTTTCTAGTAAGTATAAATACAAGCCCTCAGTGGTTTGTTGTTTTCTGGTAATATCTCGGAGTGCTTGTTGGTTTTTTGGTGCTGAATACAAGCTAGAATTAATCCGTGATTGTTGACCACTTAAACTATTTAATTTTAAACTTAAATTATCGCTCATACCACCTAAGCTAGATGCTACAGTACTTTTAAGTCCTCTCAGCTGTTGATCCAAAGTAACAATAATAGGGTTTTTCTCACTAGAACTTTCTAAAAGCCTCTTACGTTCTGCTACTAGCTCATTATATTTGGCTGTAGTACTAGAAATGGTGGGATCGGACAAACCAATATTAGTCGGTAATTCTTGAAAACCATTTTGTGAGGATACCTCTTCTTTCATGGCCTCTGCGATACGCAACTGATACTCCGTATTCGCTAATTCTTGTTGGTTACTGGCACTACTACTTATTGCTGCATTGGTTTGAGAACCTATATCTGATAGTCCTTTTTGGGTCATAAACTCTACCGCATTTTGATCTACCGAAGTTAAACTACTAGAAATTTCTGTAATTCTATCGTTTATAAATTCTGAAGTTTTATCTGCTACAGCTTTTTTATCTACAACTCCATTTTCGTTATAAACATAGACCAACTCATTAATAATATCAATAGCTTTTTGTTGAATAGGGTCTATCAAATTTATCTCCACTACGCTAGATAATTTATCTATAATATTGACATTCATTTTTTTCTGGTAGCCCTGAGCTACCTCGTCAATAGGATCTATAATTATTTGAAAGCGTTTGTCAGTATAAAAATCAAAATTCACACTAGTTGGCGTAATGATAATGCCGCCAGCAGGAGTATTGATACTTTTTCCGTAATTATATACTTTTACTGGATCATCTTCTTTCTCTGCATAAGCAAAAGAAGATTCTGTAGAGGCACTCAGATAAAAGCTGAATTTAGAGTTAAACAAAATAGAATCTGCAGCTAAAAAATTAATTTTAAAAGGTCTGGGTTCTTGATAAAGCTCTGTGCTTTTAATTTGCCCCAAAGAAATCATTCGAATATTTAACTTGAGTTTTTTAACTACCTGGATAAAGTTCGATCGCGATTTTAGAATCTGCACCTCATCTTCAACATTACTCCCACTACTGGAAAATAAATC
>JANQTG010000109.1:3352-4451 GCA_030731855.1 Cellulophaga sp.
GATTTTATAGCATCCTTACTTCTTAAATCTATGGTATTATGCACAATAGTGCCATCAAAATCGCGAATCACTTTAATATTGTCACGCTTTCCTTTAATTGTTAAATCACCTGCTAAACCCAAAGCCTCAAAAATGGTAATTTGCTCGCCATTCACAGGATATGTCCCAGGATTTCTGACTTCTCCTAATATGGTTACCGTAAAATTTCTAATTCTAATATTTATAATAGGGTCTTTCAAATAGCCTTCATTTAACTTTTGCGTCAGTAAATCTCTCAATTCATCGGATGATAAACCAACGATCTTTAGTTTACCCAGAACAGGAAAATCTATGGTACCATCCTTTTCTATTAAGTAATCTACTTGTTGTGGAACACCAGCTCCACCAGATGCCGAGCCACCTCTAAACAAATTAAATGGTGCACTCGCTTCTGGATTTAAACTAGATACGAAAATACTTACTTCATCATCGACTTTAAACTTATTCACATAGGTATTGGTTTCTACAATAGTTTCGAAGCTATTGGCATCTTGTAAGTAAACCACATCTTTTCTTGAGCCACAAGAAGATAATAAACCTATTACAAGTAGGACACTAAAAGTTTTTAAATAACTAATTTTCAACATAATAAATAAGGTTAGTGAATTATTTTTGGCAAATGTATTATTAAAATCATTAAGACTGAAAAATTTCGCCTTTAGTTTTTGCTATTGTACTTGCTGTAGTATCCTCTTTTTTAGTATCTAAAGTACATAAATCAGAATTTTCGGAAATATACTCTGGCACAATTTTTTTCATCAATTTAACGGTATCGACATCAAAAAACATATTAGAGACGCATAACTGGTCTATTTTAGAGCGTATTTGAGTGTACTCTAAATCGCGTACTTTACTAATCATAATTTTCTTATGGTAAGTAGGTAAAGTATTTTCACCGTTGGCTAATAACTCTTCATACAACTTTTCTCCAGGGCGTAAACCCGTAACTTTAATATCAATATCTTCTGGGTATTTAAGGCCTGAAAGTTTAATCATATTTTTAGCTAAATCGAATATTTTAACCGATTCGCCCATATCAAAGATAAAAATCTCTCCTCCT
>JANQTG010000110.1 GCA_030731855.1 Cellulophaga sp.
TCTCCGTCTTTTTTATGCGATTGGGCTATTTTTAGTCCGTTTACTTCAATATAATCTTCAAAAGTAGTAGTCATTGAAGCTTCCGTTTGGTTGCCTTTTCTAAAACCCCATTCTTTTATCAGGTAATCATCTTCAAAATAAAAATCGTAGGCATCTCCTGGCGTAACACCACCTTCGGCACCATACACTATGCTTAGTTTTTGCATCGTTTTTTTACTGATAGGGGCTGTAGATGTTGGTAGGTGTTTATGCGTAAAGTTATTTGCATCCCAAATTAATTGATAAGGCGCTAACAACCAAAATTTATCATTTATGAATGCACCATTAATTTTTATGTTTGTGGAGTCTATATTATTTCTATTGTAACTAGTTATTTGTCCTAAACTACTTCCGGTTACTTCATTTGTTTTGGTATCCCACGTCCATTTACGCTCAAAATGTGTCGTATCACGATCTACATTAAAGGTAAACTGAATTTCGTTAACGTTTTTCCAAGCTTCAAATCCATGTGCTTGTGCTACTTTTTCAAGAATAGTTAGTTCTGGTTCAGGCGCAGTAGTTTCTGTTTTTTTTTCTTCTTTACAAGAAGTTATTGTTAAAAGGATTACTAGTAGAATGTTGATTTTATTTTTCATAATTATTTATTATTGAAAAGTTTCTAGTTTCAGGTTTGAAGTTTTTTTCTAAGGTCAAAAGTCTAACGAATACCAACTGACCACTCTTTTTTTTCAAAGATAATTTCTTTTAAAGATAGTTTTTTAAAATCGACAAGTATTTCAGCATTATTTTGATTAATTTTGAAGTTCAATAAGAAGGAAAAAAAATGAGTTCAAAAAAAGGAAAAATACAAGAAGCTATAGATGAGAAATTATTAGAAGAACGTAAAGTTTTTCTTTGGGGTATGGTAGATGATCATTCTGCTAAACACGTAATAGATCGTTTGTTATATTTAGACATGCAGAATGACAAAGAAATTCAGTTGTACATCAATAGCCCAGGTGGTTATGTAACTTCTGGTTTTGCGATGTATGATACGATTAAGTCACTTAAAAGTCCCGTTTCTACTATTTGTACAGGCTTAGCGGCTTCTATGGGATCTATTTTATTATCGGTAGGAAAAAAAGGGCGTCGTTTTATTCAGCCACATGCACAGGTAATGATTCATCAGCCTAGTGGTGGTGCAAGAGGGCAAGCTTCTAACATCGAAATTCAGGCAAGAGAAATTATCAAAACTAAAGAATTAAGCGCAAGACTTTTGGCAGAAAACTGTGGACAAGATTATGAAAGAGTCTTAAAAGATTTTGATCGTGATTATTGGATGGGTGCTGAAGAATCTGTAGCCTACGGTATTGTTGATGGTATTTTAGAATAGTAAAATAGCTAACTATACAACAGATATAAAAGTCCTTCGCGAAAAAAAGTGAAGGATTTTTAGTTTTTATACGTACATTATTTTTCGAATTAACAATACATGAAACAATCTTCAAAAAAAATAGCCATTATAGGTTCTGGTTTAGTAGGCTCTTTATTAGCGATTTATCTCAAAAAATGGGGACATGATATTACCGTTTTTGATCGCCGACCCGATATTCGGAATGTAGAATTTTCAGGTCGCTCCATTAACTTGGCCATGAGTAACCGAGGTTGGAACGCTTTAAAAGAGGTAGGTATTGAGACCGAAATAAAAAAAATTGCCATTCCTTTAGATAAACGTGCTATGCATGTGGTGGGGCAGCAAGAATATTACCAAAAATATGGTAAAGAAGGCGAAGCAATTTGGTCTATTTCTAGAGGTGTTTTAAATCGTAAAATGATCGATTTAGCCGAAAATGAAGGCGTTATTTTTAAATTTGAAGAAAAGGTTTGGGATGTTGATCTTCCAGAAGCAAAACTGTTTACAGGAGAAACCGAAAAAGGGGAGTGGCAAGAATACCAATACGATTTAATTTTTGGTTGTGACGGTGCTTTTTCGCGAGTACGCCATAAAATGCAACGCCGCAGTAGGTTCGATTATTCTCAAGATTTTATTGATGTAGGTTACAAAGAATTAACGATTGCTCCAAATGCGGACGGCACCCATAAATTAGATAAACACTCATTTCATATTTGGCCACGAGGGAAATTTATGTTGATTGCGATGCCTAATTTAGATGGTAGTTTTACCTGTACCTTGTTTATGCCTTTTGAAGGAGAAGTTTCTTTTGAAAGCATACAAACAAAAGAAGAAGCTAAAAATTTCTTTACGACCTATTTTCCGAATGTAATGCAAGACATTGAGAATTTAATTGAAGACTTCTTTAAAAACCCTACCAGTGCCATGGTAACGATGAAATGTTTTCCTTGGACGTATTGGGATAAAGTAGCTTTGGTAGGCGATTCTGCCCATGCGATTGTTCCTTTTTATGGGCAAGGTATGAATGCTGGTTTTGAAGATATTTATGCTTTAAATAATATCATGAAAAAGCATGAGGATAATTGGGAAGCTATTTTTACGGCCTTTGAAAAAGAACGCAAACCCAATGCGGATGCCATTGCAGAATTAAGCTATCGCAACTTTAAGGAAATGAGTAGCAAAACTGCGGATCCTATGTTTTTGTTACAAAAAAAGATCGAAAAGCATTTTGCAACTAAACACCCAGAAAAATGGATTCCGGTATATTCTAGAGTTACTTTCTCTGACCGCCCTTATGCCGAAGCTTTAGCAGAAGGTGATGTACAAGAAGCCATTATGCAACAAGTGATGAAATTACCAAATATCCAAGAAAAATGGGATGGTGAAGAAGTAGAGAATTTGATATTGAGCTTGTTGTAGGTTTTCACTAAAGGGTTTATTATAAACGAAAGAATATAGCCTACATTTTATTCGACCCTTTCAGGGTCGTAGGTTTTTTTTATTTTCTATAATTATTTGAATCCCTCGGATTCTACATCATACATCACTACTGTTATCATTAGTATTATCCGGAAGGGATAACATAGTTCTAGAGAATTATATGTAACCGTATGTACGACTCTGAAAGGGTTTTATTTTTAGATTGCTATACTTTAAATAGTGGTAAAAAATTATTGAGATTTCATCTCGCCTCTTCGCATAGGCATACTATCAATTAAGTTTAGAATCGTTTTTGAAGACACTGTAAAGGGTTCTTTTAATTTTACACCACCATCTTTACCTAATAAAATTGCGCCTTCAAAGTTATTTTTCTGATATGGAGCAATGCCTTTAAGATTAACAGAAGTTTTATTACTGGTAAAGCTGTTTTTTGGTGTGATGATAAACAAAATCAAATCTCGCTCTTTAAAAGCTTCAGCCGATTTATTCAATATCTCTAGTTGAGTGTTTAAAATCTCGTTATCGACATCATCAGAAACAAGCATCAAAACCCTATTTTTCCATTTGAAATCTGATATATCTTGCCCCATAGTGGTATTCATAAAAAAGAAAAAGCAACAAAGAACTAATATGAACTTTTCTATTTTTTTCATTTTTATTTTCAAAGTACGAAATTTTCTAATATTTTAAAACAAAACAACAAAAAACCCAAGCTATGCTTGGGTTTTTAAAAGTATATAATCTTTTTAAATTACATTTTAGAAAAAAGCTTTTGCATTTTTTCATGTTGTTCTTCTGCCAAAACAGGATCAACTAAAATACGACCACTATGTTCGTCAGTAATAATTTTTTTACGAGAAGCAATTTCTACTTGCACTTGTGGTGGAATGGTAAAAAACGAACCTCCCGAAGCACCTCTTTCAATAGCAACAACCGCTAAACCATTTTTTACATTGGTTCTAATACGATCATATGCCGCTACTAAACGACTTTCAATTTGAGTTTTATATTCTTCCGATTTTGCTAATAAGGCTTTTTCTTCTTTTTCAGTTTCAGCTAAAATAGCGTTTAATTCACTTTTCTTATGCTTTAAGTGCGTTTCACGCTCTCCGTGACGCTCTTTAGTATCTGCCATTACAGCTTTCTTTTGATCTATTTGAGCCTTAAATTCTTTGATGTTTTTTTCAGCCAATTGAATTTCCAATTCTTGAAACTCAACTTCTTTGGTAATAGAGTTGAATTCTCTACTGTTACGAACATTTTTTTGTTGCTCCGTATATTTTTTCATTAACGTTTTAGCATCGTCAATCATGTTCTTTTTACCAGTAATCTCGTAATTGATTGTTTCAACGTCAGACTTTAGTTTTTCCATTCTAGTTTTAAGACCTAAAACTTCATCTTCTAAATCTTCAACTTCTAAAGGTAATTCACCTCTAACATTGCGTATTTCATCAACTCTAGAATCAATTAATTGCAAATCGTATAATGCTCTTAACTTCTGTTCTACCGTTGTTTCTGTTTTTGTTGCCATATATTAAAAATACTTGATGGGATTTGTTTTACTTTCCGATAAACGGATTGCAAAATTAGG
>JANQTG010000111.1 GCA_030731855.1 Cellulophaga sp.
TGTGGTTTTCCCATATATTTACCGTATTTCTTCTCAGCATCAGCACTCAATTTTTCTCCATAGTTGCCATCTTCTAACTGGTTTAATACTTTTAAATTGTAATAGCTATACGCCCCTACTGAAACAAATGCTAAGACAAAAAACAACATTAGTCCTAAAGTTTTTCCACTAAAGCGTTGTTTTGCTAATTGTAAACGCTCTTTTACCGAAGAATAAAAACCACGATTCCAGAAAACAATACCAATTGTTGCCAAAATACAGGTTAGCAAAATCCAATATAAATTCAACCAAAATTGTCCGTATAAATAGTGTCCAAAGCCATTTAAATCACTTAAAAATGATCCAGGTGTGCCACCGAAAATCACTAAAGGATTTGATGTTTTAAAAGCTAAGCCTAAAAGAATTGGTAGTCCGATATATATTAGGATGACAATAAAATGGCCTAGAAACTTATTATTGACCAATACATGAATAAAAAATGCCAACAACAAGGTCATTAAATAACTAGGGAAAATAGTCGTAAAATTATACGTTAAATACATGCCTAATTCATAATTGAAATAGCCATTAAACGTTTGGTATAAAATGCCAACCACAATGTTTAAAAGTGTTAAAACCACTGCTACACCAATTAAGGAGATTATTTTAGAAAGATACAAAGTAATGTTGCTTACAGGCAAGGCGTCATAAAACTCAAAGGTTTTGTTTTGTCGCGTTCTGTGCACTGCTTCCCCAGCATAAATCACTAAAATAATCACCGAAAATAAAGATATTCCTCCTGAAATCTGCGCGACCATAAAACGCGTTAAGGGTAGCGATGGCGTTCCGTAAATTTGATTAGATTGATAGGCAACGAACCCTGCAACTATAATTCCGATCACAATTAAAATCACAAAAACGGTTTCTTTTACAATCGATAAGAATTCTATTTTACTTAAAGACCAAAGATTTGCTCTACGTGCTTTTGAATTAAATTGCTGTACAATATTTGGAATGAAGGAAGCTGGCACGTAATCTTCTTTCGATTCTTTAGCGCCTTTCTTTTTAGACGAACTTAAAAAACCTTTGTACGAAAATTTGAATAAGGTAAAAAAGAAGATTAAAAACGCAATACCTAACCAAAGTAACCTGTTTAAGGCAAATTTTCCTGTAAGGGATAATTGAGTAGTGTTTAATTCATTAACGGTCCAATATTTTGTTAAGTACCCATGCGCCGTTTCCCCAAACGGATCTACATACACACTCAACCACTCCGTATCTAAATTAGCTAATAATTGCCCTGAGGCGATGGTTAAAATTAGAATAACTATTCCGCCTAAATATAAGATGGACATCCGTTTGAAAAAGGTCATCAAACAGAAAAATAAACTTCCTATAAAAAAGGAGTTGAACGTTAATAAGTATAAAAATGGTAAAAAATACGAGCTGAAATTAAAAGAAGTATAAGTGCCATAATCAGGCCGGTCTAATAATACTCCAATCCCAAAGCCAATCATGGCTCCAATTACCGCCATAATATTCATGATCGTTACAATGGAGAAACTTCCCCAAAAACGCCCTAGGATATAGTTTTTTTCTGAAATAGGAAAAGTAAAATAGGTTTGTGCGGTTTTATGCTCTTCATCACGATAGACGGCAACGCCCATAATTGCGGCATAAAAAAACAGACTAATAATACTCATCCCACCCAAAAGGCCGACAATAGCACTCGGGCTATTGGTGAATTGTGCAGTAACCGAATCTGCAAAAACGGCTAACAAAAGAGGTATAATAAACATCAAAAAAATGTAGATGTAGGTCGCTGGTCGTCGTAACCGATATTTCAGTTCAAATAAGAAAATCTCTTTCATTTGTAAATTTTTATAGTTTTTTAAAAGTCAAATGTAATTCGCCAAGAAACATTCAAGTAGCTTGAACTTTATATTGGCTCATTTCATGATTATACGGTTTGAGGTTGGTTAATGCTATAGAAATAAAAGTCTTCTAGGTTATTATTCACCACTTCAAAACCTTCGCCAGGATTGGTATCACTGAAAACATTCACGTTCATATTGCCACTTCGTAAATAGGTAGAAAGCACGGTATATTCCGACTGGTATTTTTCAATCTCGTCTTTTCCGATGCTTTTGCGGAATACTTTTTCATTTAACGAGTTCGACAATTCTTGCGGATGTCCTTGCACTACCACCGTACCTTCATTAAAAACCGCCATATTAGTGCATAAATTTACCACATCATCTACAATATGGGTCGATAAAATTACTACGGCGTCTTCACCCAATTCGCTTAATAAATTATGAAAACGGTTACGTTCCAACGGATCTAAACCAGCCGTTGGCTCATCAACAATAATCAATTTTGGATTCCCAATTAAGGCTTGTGCAATCCCGAAACGCTGACGCATTCCGCCTGAATAATCACCTAAATTTCGTTTTCTGAATTTATATAAGTTTACTTTGTTTAACAAATCTGAAACGTAAGCTTTTCTATCGGAACTACTATGGATTCCTTTAATTTTTGCAATATGATTCAACATCATTTCTGCCGATACTTTCGGATACACTCCAAAATCTTGTGGCAAATAGCCCAATACTTTTCGCAATTCTTCTGGCTGACTAAAAACATCAATGCCATCAAACTCAATAGTTCCCGTATCAGCTATTTGTAAGGTAGAAATAGTCCGCATTAAGGTAGATTTACCAGCGCCATTTGGGCCTAGCAGACCAAACATACCTTTATTTATTTCTAGGTTTACATTATTAAGCGCCTTTGTTCCGTTCGGATAGGTTTTGTTTAGGTTTTGGATGGAAAGCATAGTGTTTTTTCGTTTTAAAGGTTGTTATTTAGTGTGTTAGTAGTCACTTTGTAAATATTGTTACAATGTACGCGTTTTTTTAAAATATTATGGGATGTTGGTGATTGTTGGATGTTGGGTTATCTTTGTGAAAAAAAACTATGTTCCCATTAATAAGAAACAGGCGCCTTAGAAGTTCAGAAGCCATCCGCAGTTTAGTCCGTGAAAATATTTTAACGCCAAGTGATTTTTTAGTACCCGTTTTTGTAGTAGAAGGTAAAGGTGTAAAAGAAGAAATTGCTTCTATGCCCGATTATTATCGCTTAAGCCTAGACAACTTAGAAAAAGAAGTGAAAGAATTATGGAATATGGGCTTAGGTGCTGTGTTATTGTTTGTAAAAGTGCCCAATAATTTAAAAGATAATAAAGGAACAGAAGCTTTAAACGCCGAAGGATTAATGCAGCGTGCCATTAAAACGGTTAAAAATGCTTGTCCTGATATGTTGGTGATGACCGATGTGGCATTAGATCCGTATTCGAATTACGGACATGATGGTATCGTTGCTAACGGACAAATACTCAATGATGAATCTGCTGATATTTTAGCACAAATGAGCGTCTCGCACGCCAAAGCTGGTGCCGATTTTGTGGCCCCTAGTGATATGATGGACGGCAGAATTTTAAGTATTCGTGAAGCTTTAGAGGATGAAGGTTTTCTAAATACCGGAATCATGAGCTACAGTGCAAAATATGCCAGTGCCTTTTACGGCCCTTTCCGTGATGCGCTAGATTCTGCTCCTGTGGACATCGAAAATGTTCCGAAAAATAAAAGTACCTACCAAATGGATTATGCCAACAGGTTAGAAGCCATTCGTGAAACGCGACTTGACATTGAAGAAGGTGCCGATATTGTGATGGTTAAGCCAGGACTATGTTATTTAGATATCGTCCGCGATATTAGAAACGAATTTGACGTGCCGATTGCCGTTTATCAAGTAAGTGGTGAATATGCCATGCTAAAAGCCGCTGCTGAAAAAGGGTGGTTAGACCACGATGCCGTGATGTTTGAACAATTAATGGCTATAAAAAGAGCTGGCGCAAATATTATTGCAAGCTATTTTTCGAAGGATGCGGTGAGGTTAATGTAAGCCCCCCAGCCCCCGAAGGGGGAGCTTTAAAAAATTGAATAATGTGGAAGTGTAATAATTATTTGATTTGAAAAATTGAAGACTTACCTGTCCGTCAGGTAGAGCAGAAGGCGGAGCTTAAAAAAATCGATTAATGTAAAAATGTAATAATTATTTGATTTGAAAATTTGAAGACCTGCCTGTCCGCCAGATAAGTTTAATGTTTTAGAAATGAAATAATGGTACACTAGTTATCAAAAAAACTAAGCATCCAAAATATAATTAAGGGTATTAATCATGGGAGCGAAATATAGAAAATGGATTTTACTGGCTGTTGGGGCCTGGTTGAGCCTTTATTCAATATTCTGGGCAACTACGGCTTATGGGTATGATGGTTTTATAATTTCAATAATCATAATAGGAATAATAGTATTTCTCATATACAGAATCCAAAAAAATAAAATGAATTCAAAGTTCAAATAAGA
>JANQTG010000112.1 GCA_030731855.1 Cellulophaga sp.
TTTAAGATGGAAACAGTTTTAATACTAAATCGCTAAGATTGTTTAAAAACTATTCCTAGGTCAGAAAGAAGTTTTGACCTTTGATGAAGCCTGTGAATGTTCAGGAATTTCAAGAAGTTATCTTTATAACTTACCGCAAAAGCTAAAATACCACACTCCAAACCCAACGGTAAGCTGCTGTTTTTTAGAAACCAAAATAAGGTGTCACTAATTTAGAAAGTCAAATAATTAAAATGAAAAAAGCCTTAGAAAAAATTAATTTCTAAGGCTTTTATTCTTTTTCGAGTTCAATATCTTGATAATCTTACTCTTTTTTTAATTCAGAATTTTATTACTTCGCGGGCTTCTTCACCGCAGTAGTTTATTCCACAACTATAAACTCTGATCTTCTGTTCATTTGGTGTTCGTCTGAAGAACAAGCAGAGCCATTCGTACAGTTATTTATTAATTTAATTTCACCAAAACCTTCAGCTGACAATCTTAACGCATCAATACCTTGTGTGATTAAATAGTCCATGGTGGCCTTTGCACGTCGGTCTGATAACGATAAATTATAATCGTCATTACCTCTAGCATCGGTATGAGAGCCTATTTTTATTTTAGCCTCAGGGTATTGTTTTAAATACGCTACTACTTTTTCCATAATTATCTGAGCATCTCTTCGAATATTCGATTTATCAAAATCGAAATAGATTTTTTCTAAATTTAATTTTTGAGCTAAATCTGATCCCGGACCAAATTCTGGCACATTAGAAGATAAAAGCATTTCAATATTATTATTCTTTAAATCACTAAGCGAAAAAGACATAGTTTCTTCATTAAAATCGGTTTTAGAAGCAACAATGGTATACCCTTCTTTTTTGCATACCTCGTCTAAAATAAATTCACCGTTAGAATCCGACATTGTTTCCGCTACCGTTTCACCTAAATTATTGCTGATTTTTACTTTAGCATTAGGTAAAATTTCCTTAGTTTTTATGTCTTTTACTATTCCTGTTACACTAACGCCACATTCAAAATTAAGGGCTTTTGTTTCTTGAAAGCTATAAATATCATCGCTTCCCATTCCTGTTTTTCTGTTGGAAGCAAAATACCCTTTTTTAGTGCTGTTGTTGATAATATAAGAAAAATCGTCTTCTTCACTATTTAAAGGTTCTCCAAGATTTATGGCTTTTGAATCTGCCATTTGGTCTAATGAAATTCCAAACAAATCTAAACCTCCAAGACCAGGATGCCCATCGGATGCGAAATATAGAATATTATCTTCAGAAATAAATGGGAACGTTTCGCGAGCTTCTGTATTAATAGAATTTCCTAAATTTATGGGATTTCCGTAAGTGTTGTCTCCTTTAATTTCAACATAAAAAATATCAGACTCTCCTAAAGTTCCAGGCCTGTTTGATGCAAAATACAGTTGTGTTTCCTCTGAATTTAAGGCTGGGTGTGCATGTGAAAATTCGTCACTATTAAATGGTAATTCGGTTATTTCTGTCCATTGATTATCAATTAGACTTGCTTTATAAATTTTTAAACGACTAACTCCTTCCGCGTCTCTAGAAAAACTGCCATTTTTAAAATTATTTCTGGTGAAATACATGGTTTTACCATCTTTAGTAAAAACAGGAGACGATTCATGTGCTTTCTTATTTACAACTTTTGAAAGTTTTTCAGGAGTAGAATATTCATCCGTATCACTCACCGTTGAGGTATAAAGGTTTAAGAACGATTTATTATTCCATTGGTGAATACTCTTGGTAAATAATCCAGAATCTCGCGCCGATGAAAATATTAGTTGGCTACCATAAAATGCTGGAGAAAAGTCTGATTCCTTTGAATTTATCGGTAAATTCTTAATAGTATATCTTCCAGAATTTTTTTTGATTTCTGCTAAATAATTTGTTTTGTTTGTAAATTTTTTAGCTCTTAAATCATCAGCCTTTTTTGCTTCAAATTTTATCATCCAATCGTCAGACTCTTTATATTTTTTTAAAGATTTAAGGGTCTGAGCGTAACGGTATAAGTATTCAGCATCTAGTTCACTTGTTTGCTTTTCAAGTAATTTAGCATACCATTTTGAGGCTTCTTCATAATTTGCGTTACTATAATTTGCGTCGCCTAAATTTTTATAGGCATCTTCACTACTATAGCCATCATCAATTAAGTCTTGATATGATTGAATAGCATCTGCGTAGTTAAAACTATTAAACTTAGTTTGAGCTTTATCAGCCTGCTTTTCTTGTCCTTGCGCATTAAACCCAAAAAGAATAGAAGCTAAGACGATATATTTTAAATGTAGTTTCATTTTTATTAGTTTTAGAAGAATCTTGGCGTTATTACTTTTTTGTATCGGGTTAAGAATTCATAGCGTAGAAAAACTTCAAAAGATCCGTCATTAAATCGCGATGCCCCTAAATCGGTTGTTTCTCTATCATAGGCTAAACCAAGCATAAATTGGTCAGATATTTGAAATCCTGCCAATAAACTTACTGCTGCATCCCAACGATACGCAGCTCCCAATGAAAATTTATCATTAATCAAAAAGTTTGCTGAGGCATCTATTTGTAGAGGAGCACCTTCAACTGCTTTTACTAAAGCTGCTGGTTTAAATTTTAAATTCGGATTTAAATCAAAAACATAGCCTGTTATAAAGTAAATATTCATGCGTTCTTCTGCTAAAAAAGATGAGCTATTAGTCCCAGAATTGTCGAAATGTTCTGTTTGTAAAAAATTAGGGACAGACAAACCTGCATAAAACTGATCGGTGTGGTAATACACTCCAGCGCCAAAATTAGGAGCAAATTTATTATCAATATTAGGTAGATTATTTTCTAAACCATACCCTCTTAATTGAGAGAAATCGATATTTAAAAAATGACCACCCGCTTTTAATCCTAATGATAATTTACCCGTCTGTGAAACCGGAATGGTATAAGAAAAGGCTGCATCAAAATAGGTGTCTTGATTGGTACCATTACCTATTTCATCATTCACAATAGATAAACCTAAACCCACTCTATTTGAAACAGGCGAATGAAAGTTTAAGGTCTGTGTAGTTGGTGCTCCATCTAAACCAACCCATTGTGAGCGGTGTAAAGCACCAATACTGAATACGCCTCGCGAGCCGGCATACGCTGGATTAATTGCGATAGTGTTATACATATACTGTGTGTATTGTGCATCTTGTTGTGCTGTAACCGTTTCTAAGCCAGCAATTATAATTAGAAGTATGACTATATATTTTTTCATTATTTTTTCTTTATGCTATTTCTAAAAGTTTAGTTACAATTATCTATTGATATATAAATAACCTGTGGTATTCTTCGTTGCACCTTTATCATTGTAATTCACAATATAGAAGTAAACACCTACGGGCAATTCTGAATCTGTTTGTATGGTTACACGTCCGTTAGAGATACCTCTGAAAGCCTTACTTTCATTATCGTATCCTTGCATTTCATAGACAATAACACCCCATCTGTTATAAATTTGAACCGTATTATCAGGGAATAATTGAATGTTTTCTATTTCGAAATAATCATTAGTACCATCACCATTGGGAGTTATAATCTCGTTGATAATAGTAAGGTTGCACGCAATGCCAGCTGGTGGAGTACCTCCAATAGAATCACAAGGATCTAAAGGATCAGTATTGTCGGTAACTTCTTGTCCGTCTAAAATACTATCCCCATCGGTATCTGGATTATTTGGGTCTGTACCAATAGCAATTTCTTCGTCATTAGTTAAACCATCAGAGTCACAGTCACTAGTGCTTAACGGAGTCCCTCCAACAGAATCACAATCATCTAAAGGATTGGTATTGTCTGTAACTTCTTGACCGTCTAAGATGCCATCTCCATCGGTATCTGGATCGTTTGGATCTGTTCCCAGTATGCTTTCTTCTTCGTTGGTTAGGCCATCACCATCACTATCACAAAGAGCATTCGCATTATCTGGGTCACAAGCGTTCAATGGGTCTGAGCCATTAGTAACTTCATCGCCATCGCTAACACCATCACCATCTGTATCAGGATTGTTTGGGTCAGTGCCTGCATTTGTTTCTCCATCATTGGTTAATCCGTCATTATCACAATCTGCTGTTCCCAATGGTGTACCACCAATAGAACTACAAGAATCGTTAGGGTCTGTACCGTCTAAGGCTTCTTGCCCATCGGAGATACCATCACCATCTGTATCCGTTAGATTGGGATCGGAAGTGTTTCCGCTAGGGTTCGCTGGGGTAGAAGGGTCGTCCACACCTGTGGTTTCTTCATCGTTGGTTAATCCGTCATTATCACAATCCTCAGTTCCTAGTGGCGTACCACCAACCGAGCTACAAGAATCGTTAGGATTTGTACCATCTAAGGCCTCTTGGCCATCAGATATACCATCACC
>JANQTG010000113.1:0-1157 GCA_030731855.1 Cellulophaga sp.
GTTCTCGATACCTGCCCGTCCGGCAGGCGGGTATTTTTTCTTTATTTCAATAAAAAAAATCACTCGAACTGACAGTTGTACTATTCTTTAATATTACAACTTTAAACACCCCATTCCGTATGAAAAATGCCCTCCATATCGTTACGTTCATAGGTATGTGATCCAAAATGATCGCGTTGTGCTTGGATTAAGTTTAAGGGTAGTGTACTAGAGGTATATGCATCAAAATAGGTTAGCGAATTAGACAAACCTGCCATCGGGATTCCATTTTTAGCAGCATACACCACTAATTCACGAGCAGCAGGAACGGCTTTTTGTACCTCAGGTATAAAAGTAGGTGCTACTAATAAATTCTCTAAATTTTTATTATCCGTGTAAGCCTTTGAAATATCCGCTAATAAACCTGCTCTAATAATGCAACCCGCACGCCATATTTTCGCAATAACCGACAAATCTAATTGATATTCGTAAGCTGCCGAAGCATCGGCTAATTGGTGCAAGCCTTGCGCGTAGGTATTGATAAAAGCAAAATACAAGGCCTCTTCGGCCATAGCAATCATTTTATCTTTGTCTACAGAAGAAGGAGTAGGGCGGTCGTATAATTTATCGGCAGCAACACGTTCTTTTTTTAAAGCAGAAATCTCGCGCATACTTACGGCAACATCAATTGTGGGAACAGGAATCCCTAAATCCATCGCATTTTGAGACGTCCATTTTCCGGTACCTTTTTGTTTGGCTTTGTCTAATATTTTATCAATTAAATCAGCATCTGTTTTATCATCTTTTTGACTAAATATTTCTGCGGATATTTCTACTAAAAACGACTGTAATCGGCCTTTGTTCCAGGTGTCAAATACTTGATGAAGCTCTTGATTGCTTAGTTTTGCTGATTTTTTTAATACATCGTATATTTCTGATGTTAGTTGCATCAAACCATATTCAATACCATTATGTACCATTTTAACGTAGTTTCCCGCCGATTTTGGTCCTAAATACGCTACACAAGGTTCGCCTTGATATTTGGCAGCTACTGCTTCAAAAATAGGTTCTACATGCCGGTAGGCTTCTTTATTTCCGCCAGGCATAATGCTTGGGCCTTTTCTTGCTCCTTTTGCGCCACCAGAAACACCAGCACCAAAAAAGTGAATCCCTTTTTC
>JANQTG010000113.1:1257-4683 GCA_030731855.1 Cellulophaga sp.
TGAAATTATTGTCGGCGACGTTTAAAATAAAATTTCGTCCCATAACGCCTAATCCTACTAATCCGAAATCGTACTCTGAATGTTTCATTTTATTTGTATGTTTTAAGCCTAACTAAAGGTGTAAATATTGTGTTAAGTGCAGGGTTAAACTATTTATTACTCTAAAATAGTCTTAATTTAGCCCAATCTAAATTCAAAATTACTGAACTCAATTCAACTTTAGCATTAGAATTAGATTAAAAAGTTGATTAAAATTAATTAGGACACTTTTATGCAGAAAACCAACAACCAAATGCTCGTTATCTTTGGCGCTTCTGGCGATTTAACAGCTCGTAAATTAATACCAGCTATTTATAGCCTATACAAGGGAAAATATTTACCTGAAAACTTTGTGGTTTTAGGCACCAGTAGAAGCGGATTAACAGATGGTGAGTTTCGTAAGAAAGTAGTGCAGGAAAGCGCGTATCTATCAGAAAAAATTAAAGACGAAGATGCTGATTTTATCAGCACTTTTGCCGATAAAATATTTTATGAAGATATAGGCGATGGCTACGATACTAATTATACGCGATTGAGTTCGCGAATTGGCGATCTGAATAGAAAGTACCATACGAACGACAACTATATTTTTTACCTTTCTACGCCGCCTAGTTTATACGAAACCATCGCTAAAAATTTATGTGATGTAGGCTTAACGAATGAAGATGAGGGTTGGAAGCGGATTATTGTGGAAAAACCTTTCGGCTATAGTTTACAAACAGCAAAGGAGTTAAATACAGGTTTACAGAAATATTTTCATGAAAATCAGATTTATAGAATCGATCATTATTTAGGCAAAGAAACGGTTCAGAATTTACTGGTTACGCGTTTTGCGAATTCCATTTTTGAACCTTTATGGAACCGGAATGCGATTCATCATGTGGAGATTACCAATGCAGAAACGGTAGGAGTAGAAAAAAGAGGTGGTTATTATGATACATCGGGTGCTTTACGCGATATGTTTCAAAGTCACTTATTGCAGATAGTTTCTTTGATTGTAATGGAACCACCAATAAATTCTTCCGCAGAAGAAATACGGAATGAAAAAGTAAAAGCTTTGAAGTCTTTACGTATCATGACGGATGAAAAAACACTTTTTGAAAATACCATAAAAGGACAATACATAGCGTCTACGCTTGATGGTAAAAAGGTAAAAGGCTACAGAGAAGAAGATGGCGTTGACCCGAATTCTAAAACCGAAACTTTTGCCGCGGTGAAATTTTTTGTCGATAATTGGCGCTGGAAAGATGTCCCGTTTTATGTGCGAACTGCTAAACGGATGCCGACAAAAGTAACCGAAGTAGTGATTCATTTTAAAACGCCTCACCATCAAATTTTTAAAGAACAAGATATTAGTAATAAGGATAATAAACTGATTATCAGAATTCAGCCTGATGAAGGGATTCTAATAAAATTTGGCGTAAAAGTTCCCGGACAAGGCTTTAAAGTAGAGCGTGCCAATTTAGATTTTTATTATTCTAGTTTGGCGGATTCGAATATTATGCAAGCTTACGAACGTTTGTTGTTAGATTGTATGCAAGGTGATGCAACCTTATATGCTAGAGCCGATGAAGTAGAAGCCGCTTGGGCTTTTGTAGACCCAATTTTGGACTATTGGGAAAATGGAAAAAATGTAAAAACGTACGGGTATTCTGCGGGTGTTTGGGGACCTAAAAATTCGGATGATTTAATTGAAGGGAGCTTAGGATGGCGAAACCCTGGGGAACAATTAATAGATGATGACGGTTTTTGTGAAATTTGTTAAAAAATAATAGCATGCAAGTAAGAATATACCCAACAAAACAAGACGTAGCAGCCAAATTCTCCACCTTTCTGGCAGATTTGGTGAAGTCTACTAAAATATTGAATATTGCTTTATCAGGAGGAAGTACGCCAAAGATCGTATTCGATTATTTAGCGGAAAACTATGCCGATTTAGATTGGTCTCATGTCAATTTTTATTGGGGCGATGAACGTTGTGTTTTGCCTACGGATAGCGAAAGTAATTATAAAATGACTGTGAAACATTTATTGTCAAAAATAGAGATTCCGTCTGAAAATATTTTTAGAATTCAAGGCGAAAACGATCCTGAAAAAGAAGCTATTCGCTATAGTGCTGTTTTAGAAAAAGAACTGCCTAGTGAGTTTAAAATTCCGCAATTTGATTTAGTGATTTTGGGTATGGGTGATGACGGACATACTGCGTCTATTTTTCCGCATGAAATTGAGCTTTGGGATTCAAACGAAAACTGCGTTGTGGCAGTTCATCCTGATTCTGGTCAAAAAAGAGTCAGTATTACGGGTAAAATCATCAATAATGCTGAAAAAGTAGCTTTTTTAGTCACAGGCGCTAGTAAAGCAGAAAAAGTTCAGGAAATCATTAAGAAAACTGGTAATTTTAAGGAATATCCTGCAACACTCGTGAAACCAACATCAGGAAAACTGATTTGGTTTTTAGATAAGGACGCAGCCAAGAATATCCGCTAAAGTTCTAATTGAATATTCTGATTTTCTAAACTAGCTAAATGATCTTCTAATTTAAAATTAGAGGAATCGAACCTTGAACTACGAGATGAGGCTTCTGTTTTTCTTTGAATACTTCGCGCAAAACGTCTGGCACCTTGCACATCGTTTACGATTAGCCCAGGAATCGGCATGCTTTTGCCATTTATATCTTTGGCGACCATGGTAAAGTAAGAAGAGTTACAGTGTTTCTTTTTTCCTGTCGTAATATTTTCAGATTCTACGCGAACACCTACCACCATAGAGGTTCTTCCTGTATAGTTTATAGCCGCTTTTAAAGTAACCAATTCGCCAACCTCAATAGGGTTAAGAAAATCTACTTTATTCACCGAAGCCGTTACACAATAGCTGCGAGAATGTTTAGAAGCACAGGCAAAAGCAATCTGATCCATAAGATTCAAAATATGACCGCCGTGTACTTTTCCGCCAAAATTAGAATGTGAG
This sequence comes from Cellulophaga sp., assembly GCA_030731855.1. Taxonomy (GTDB): domain Bacteria; phylum Bacteroidota; class Bacteroidia; order Flavobacteriales; family Flavobacteriaceae; genus Cellulophaga. The sequence continues at coordinate 4,264 of JANQTG010000113.1, forward strand.
GGTAACATTAATTCGGTAATAGAAACTCTTGATTCTCTTGATGTTTTATAGTCGTTCATTTGTTTCGATTATTTTTTGGTATTGATAAAATCGTTCTTTAGTTCTTTTAGAGCTATAATAAGTTTGTTCAGAAGATAATTTTTCAACTAAATATTAGTTGCCAAAATGCGGAGATTTTTCTTTTTGAACTTTAGTTATGAAATAACGCGTATCTCCTAACCAAAAGAACGTTCTGTAGCGCTCTACATAAGTCATTTTTACATATTGCCCTTGATATTCTTGTAATTTTTCAATGACTTCTTTGTCTTTATCTAACACGGAAAACGAAAATATTTGAGCCCCAGAAATTCCCTGACTAATTTCGCCTTCCCAAGTTTTTACAGCAACCCCTTTATGACTTATTTTAATTAATTCTCCAGA
>JANQTG010000113.1:4783-8300 GCA_030731855.1 Cellulophaga sp.
AGTACAAAGTATTGAGTACAAAGAAAGTAAAAAGTTTGTACTTAGGCTTAATTATTAATAGGTGTTACGGCAATAGGCCGATAAAGATTGAATAAAATTAAATAGTTTTAATCAACAAAAGATCCTGAAACTTTAAACCTGAAACCTGAAACATTTTTAGCCAAAACCCAAAACCTAGTCTTCATCTGCTCGTTTCAAAAGTTTTTCTGGGATTGACTTTTTGGCTTTCGCACCCATTTTCTTGAGTTTTTCAATACTGTTAACAATGTTGCCTCGGCCTTCTATTAATTTATTCATAGCGCCTTTGTATTCTACTTTGGCTTCATCCATTTTTTTGCCCACTTTCGTCAAATCTGTAACAAAACCTTCGAACTTATCATAAAGTGCTCCCGCCTGTCTCGCAATTTCGAGCGCGTTACGTTGTTGCTTTTCGTTATTCCACATACTATCAATAGTCCGTAGCGTTGCCAATAGCGTAGAAGGCGTAACAATAATAATATTTTGTTCAAAAGCCTTGGTGTAGAGCGAATTATCATTGTTTATGGCTACAGCAAAAGCAGGTTCAATTGGGACAAAGAGCAATACAAAATCAGGACTCTCCATTTCGTATAAATCCTCATATTTTTTAGCAGAAAGCTGATCCACATGACGGCGAAGGGAGTTGATATGTTCTTTTAAAAATTTATCTTTAAACGCTTCTTCTGCATTAACATAACGCTCGTAATCCGTTAATGAAACTTTAGAATCTACGATCATTTTTTTACCGTCAGGTAAATTAATAATTACATCAGGTAATACTCTTGAACCGTCTTCACGGGTAAAACTTTGTTGTACGGAATATTCCCGATCTTTCTCTAATCCAGATTTTTCTAAAACGCGCTCCAGAACCAATTCGCCCCAATTACCTTGCATTTTACTATCGCCCTTTAAGGCTCTTGTGAGGTTTTCAGCTTCTTGAGTAATCTTTACATTTTGAGTTTGTAAGTTGGCTAATTGCTCTTTAAGTGCAGAATGCATACCTACACTTTCTTTTTGACTATCATCAACCTTCTTTTCAAAAAGTAGAATTTTTTCCTGTAAAGGTGTTAGAATATTTTTGATATTCTCTTGGTTCTGTGCGGTGAATTTGCTGCTTTTTTCGTCTAGAATTTTGTTGGCAAGATTCTCAAATTCTTTGGTGAATTTCTCCTGTAGTTTTTCGACTTCTTCTTTTTGCTCTGAGTTTTTGAGTTGAAGATTCTCTAAGTCGGACTTATAACGAGTAATCTGATTGCTGAGCAATTCTTTTTCATTACGAAGGGCTGTTTTATCTAATTCAGATATGGTTCTAATATCTGTTATTTCTTCCTGAGCTTTAACAAGTTGCCTTTCTAAATTACCAATATTTTCTCGCAATTGTTGCTCACGTTCTACTAAGCTACTTTGTGTTGCCTTAGTTTTTAATTTTTGAATATAGGTACCTAAGAAGAAACCTACAGCTAAACAAAGCAGTCCGATGAAGAGGTAAATAAGGTATTCGTTCATTTTTAAATTTTAAAATAATTTATTCGCACATGGTATTTAAGTAAAAACTTAAGCTCGCTCCAGTTTTATTCCAATTATCCATTACTTTTTCTCTCGTATAGGTTGTTGTTACAGCAGACATCACTGTTGCTATGGCAAAGAATTTACTACTATCTTCTTTTTTTACACTTTCCACCCACTGAATGGTAACAGCAATTTCTTCTAATTTTTCGTCTAAAAATATATCATACTTGTCTAAATCAGCAGTAAACAAGCCTGTAAAGTTATCTTTTATCTCAATCATTATATCTTTTTTATTAAGCAATTCAGCTGGTACATTATTTTCTATCCTATAAAAATTGACTCTAAATTTTAGAGAACTAAATTCGTTTTGAGTGATATTAAAATTTAAATCTTTTACATTACAGTTTCTTCTGATATTGAATTTCATACCCATTTCTTTGCTTAATCGGTCATCTACTTCTTTTTCATAAGCAGTATAAAAATTAAAGTGCATAAAACCAATTCCTTTATAAGCAGTTCCTATTCTTTTAGCTTTCAATTTTTTGGCATTAACAACCACTTCTTCTAAAACTGTTTGTTCGGGTTCTAAGCGAATTATATTTTCCGTGTTTTTTAACTCCGAAACAAGGATTTTTTGTGTTTTAAAACCAATAAAAGAAAAGAGTATGGTATCATTTTTTTTGATAGCATCCGTTAATTTAAGATTGAAAAATCCATCGGCATCTGATACTGTCCCGACGCCTTTTTGATTAATTCCTATATTTACGTAAGGTAAGATTGATTGGTCTTCATTATTCTGAATTTTCCCGCTAATAATTCGCTCTTGTGAAATAATAGGAAGTGTAATGAATAGCAAAGCAAATAGTAAAAAGTAGTGTTGCATATTTTTGAATCGATTGAGATTTACCTTACGAATTAAAATCAATCCTTTCAAATACGAAAAGCCATTAACAAAAGTTTCTCTTTATTTAATCTTAAAACTTCCAGAAGTACCATCAAACTGAATCATGTCAGCCGGGAATAATTTTTCGAAATACTGTCCTTCAATCAATTCACAGGGTTGCCCAAAAATGCTATTTTCTTTAGTTAAAATCAACATTTTGTCACAAAGCTGAATAGCAACTTCAATTTCGTGGGTGGTAAACAAAATGGTTTTGTTGGTTTTATGGGCTATGTCTTTAAGTAATTTTAAAAGCTGCACTTTATGATATAAATCTAAATGCGTGGTAGGTTCATCGAGCAACATTAAAGGCGTGTCTTGTGCTAAAGCTCTTGCAATAAGTACCCTTTGTAACTGTCCGTCACTTAATTCGTAACAGTATTTATGTTGTAAATCTTCAATTTCTACTAGTCGAATGGCCTCTTTTGTTTTTTCTTTGTCTGTTTTGGTTAAGGTTCCTAGCCAATTGGTATAAGGCTGTCTGCCTAAAGCAATTAATTCGATAACTTTTAAGTTTTTTGTAACTAAGGCTTCGGTCAATACCAAACTTATTTTTAATGCTAAGTTTAGGGCAGAATATGTAGAAAGCTCTTTGTTATCTATAAATATTTCTCCTGAAAGTTTTGGCTGTACCGCACCAATGGTTCGGAGTAAAGTAGATTTTCCAATACCGTTTACGCCCACAATAGCCGTTAATTCTCCTTGCATCAAATCAAAAGAAATGCCTTGAGCAACAACAGTTTCCCGTTTTTTGCTTTTATACCCGATGTTAAGGTTTTTTAATTCTAGGAACTTTTTATTCACTATATTGTTTGCTTCAGGTTTCAAGTTTCGAGTTTCAGGTTTCTATTCTACGATGGGTAGGCAAGTTTTGGGTTTTAGGTTTGTCCATTGTCAATTTAGGTATTTGGTTGACACGAATCCGCCTGCCAGACGAGCAGGTTTCACGAATTTACACTAATCCATTTATACATTTTTAAAATTGGAGTATTAGATTTTTAGATATGATTTTTTTGAACTTGACACTTGAACTTGAGCTTGAACTTTTTT
>JANQTG010000113.1:8400-17392 GCA_030731855.1 Cellulophaga sp.
CATACCTTTAAGACTTTCGACATTAGACTTTTTGACTTAATATTAAAAAACCATTTTCCTTTTCCTAATCAATAGCCAAATAACAACTGGAGCGCCGATAATACTTGTAATCGCATTTATAGGTAACACACTAGCCGAAGTTGGTAATTGTGCGATGCTGTCGCAAATTAGCATTAAAATTGCGCCATAAACGCATACTGCTGGTACTAAAACCTTATGATCAGTGGTGTTGAATATTTGTCGCGTTAAATGTGGAACGGCTAAACCAATAAACGCAATAGGGCCAACGAAGGCTGTTATTGCTCCTGCCAATAACCCTGTGGCAATAATAATGATAAAGCGCGATTTTTTTAATTGCACACCTAAACTTTGCGCATAATTTTCGCCTAGCAAAAAGGCATTTAATGGTTTAATGGATAGGATGCTGAGTAATATTCCGATACAAACAATTAGGGTTAGTAATCCTAGTTGAGACCAAGAAAGTCCGCCTAAACTGCCTAGACCCCAATACACATATTGCTGTAATTTTTCAGCGGAGGTGAAGTAGGAGAGTACACTCACAATAGCGCCTGTGATACTTCCAAACATTAAGCCTATAATTAAGAGCGACATGGTATCTTTTACTTTTGCTGCAACCGATAAAACCGCTAATAATACCAAAAAACTCCCTAAACTCGAAGCAATAGCCAGACTTACATCATTAAAAATATTTAAGGAAAATACACCTGAAAATAGACTTGCGCCCATAATTAAAAGTGCTGCTCCTAAACTAGCGCCTGAGCTGATCCCTAAAACAAAAGGACCTGCTAAGGGGTTTCTGAATAAGGTTTGCATTAGTAGTCCGCTTAACGATAATCCGCTACCGACAAGTATGGCCGTAAAGGCTTTTGGAACTCTAGAATCCCAAATGATGTAAGTCCAAGACGGATTGGTGTTTTCGCTACCAAAAATAATATTTAAGGTGTTTTTTAGGGGAATCGTAACAGAACCCAAACTAATATTAACCAATACAAGTACCAACAAAAGAACTGTAAGCAGTAAAAAATAAGCTCGGTATGATTTTGTTTCTAGCACTTATTCCAAAGGTTTAAAAAAGTAAGGTTTGTAATTCGGTAGTAATTCTGGATGAAATATATGAATTAAATCTGTTAATACTAAATCTGGTCGGTTTGGGGCTAATTCATAGTATAAGACACCGCCACTTGCGCCAACGGTAGCGGCAAAAGTATAGACTTTTCGTTGTTTAAAAGCATCGAACTGTTGGTAATGTTGGCTATTTTCTTGCATGCTGCTGTAGGCTGTAAACTGCGAAGGAGAAATCCAGAAATCGGCATGTTGCCCTTTTTCTAAAACACTTTCCCAGCTTAAAGATAAACTTCCAGTCTCCTGAGTATCTTTAAAAACGTAATCTGCATTAGCATCGACAATAAATTGTGCAGCCCAACTTTTTCCGCCGGGTAAATACCAGATATCTTTATAAATAGCACCACTAATAACACTAGGTTGTTGCGTTGCTGTTTTCGCTAAGGTTTTTGCTTCTTCATAAGCTGTGGCTATTTCTGAGAAGAAGGTGTCGGCTTCTTTTTCTTTGCCAAAAAACGGCGCAAAAAATTTGATCCATTCTGCTTTTCCTAAAGGAGTTTCCTCAATCCAATCGCCATTATACACCACAGGAATATTCGCGCGTTGAATAGTTTCATAACTATTATTCTGACTATTCATACTAAAACCAACCACCAAATCGGGTTGTAATTCAATAGTCATTTCTGTATTTAATTGTCCGTTTACGCCTAGTTCTTTAACTTTCCCAGCGTCAATTAAAGCTCTTGTTTTTTCTGAAGAAATGTATTTGGTATCAGGAAACCCAACTAAAGTGTGTTCCACGCCCAAAGTTTCTAGTGCAGGAATATGGGTGGTAGAGGTTAGGATAACAGTTTTGATGGGTACGGCAACAATGGCGTCATAGTCGGACTTATTTAAACGAATCTGATCTATTTTAGCTTTAGGAACTAAGGCATACCTAAATGCTTTTTCAGCATCGGGCCAAGGTGATTTTAGGGTAATGATGGTAACTCCTGAATCTTGTTTTTCAATGGTGAAACCTTTAGCAAACAGCAGTTCTTCTGTTGCCGCGTTAACAGCAATGTCTGTCTCTTTTTTTTCTGATTTACAGGAAAAAGATAAAAGAATAGTGATTACTAATAAAATATGTTTCATAAGGTCAAATAAAAAAACGAACATCACAAAGGTCACATTTTTAATGCTGCTGAAATAGTAATTTTGTTAAAAATTTAAAAAGATGCGAAGCGACTCCAATGTAATCATCTACGTTATAGCAGGCATTATTCTAGCTCACTTTATCGTCGGGATAATTTGGCTCGCTATCAAAATGACTAAGAAAAAATAATTTTTTCAAGTATATCGTATTTTAAGTAATACCTTCGTTTTGAATTTAGGTTCTAAATAGTTGTTTTGATAATTATTTAGATTAAAAGGGAATCTAGTGAAAATCTAGAGCTGTTCCCGCAACTGTAACTTTATACCAAACTTGTTTGGTACCTTTTTAAAAGGGCTTTATGTTCTACAATGCCACTGTTCGTTATAGCGGATGGGAAGGCAACATAAAAGTTAAATAAGTCAGGAGACCTGCCAAATTCAAACAAATAATGTTAAACTTTCGGGATAAAAGTTTGCGTATGGTTTTTTGTACATACTATTCTCCCGTTTATTCGAAATAATCGAAATGAACAAAAATTTTTTAAGTCTATGTGCTATTGTTTTAGCATGTAATGGAATTGCTGCGCAACAGCAGCAAAATGATTCTGTAGCCCTTCAAAAACTTGATGAAGTCGTAGTAAGTGATTCCCGTTTTGCCTTAAAAAGAGAAAATTCTGGTAAAACAGTCATTAAAATTACGGCAGCAGAACTAGCACGCAACCAAGGTAGAACAGTTGCCGAAATTATTACCACCAAAAGCGGTTTCGAAATTAACGGCAGTAGAGGTAGAGAAGGTACTATTCTCGGTATTTTTGCCCGTGGAGGTCGCGGTAAACAAGTATTGATTATTATCGACGGCGTTCGTGTTTCAGACCCTTCTTCTTCATCTTCGGAGTACGATTTACGTTTGCTCCCGGTATCAAATATTGAATCTATCGAAATAGTTAAAGGGGCTGCCAGTACGCTTTATGGTACTAATGCTGCAACTGCAGTAATTAATATTACCACCAAAAAAGCCAGTAAAAAAGCTATTTCAGGTAATTTTCAATCAACGGTAGGTACTCAACAAACGGCTGATAATCAAAATTATAATGCTTCGGAATTTACCAATTTGGCGAATATTAATGGTAGTTTAAATCGATTTAATTATAGTTTAGGAGTAACAAACAGATTTTCAAACGGACTTTCAGACCTTATCAACACCGAAGAAAAAGATGCGTATGCTAATTATAGCTTAGATTTAAAGCTTGGGTATCAATTTGCTGAAAATTTTGATATTCAATTGTATGCAAATCAAACAAAATTAAACACTGGCTATGATGACTCATTTGTAGGAATAGATGCGCCATTTTTATTTAATAGCGAACAAGAACGAATCGGAATTGCTTCAAAATATAGTTACAGTGATCAGGGTTCATTGCATATCAATGCGGCTTATGCTGAATATACTTCTGAAAACATCAGCGCTTTCCCAAATGATTTTGAAGCTAATAATTATACGCTAGATATTTTCAATAAATATACCTTTAACAATCAATTTTATACTATTTTAGGGCTGAATTATATTCAAGATGCCTCTAGATTTGCAGAAGATAGGCAAATAACCATAACCGATCCATACGCAAATTTTGTCTATGTATCTTCCTTTGGGTTGAATTTAAATGCAGGTGCACGACTTAATAATAATTCAGAATACGGAAATAAATTGGTTTATAATTTAAACCCTTCTTTCTCCTACAAACTAGATGACGGGTACATAAAAGTATTGAGTTCGTATGCCACATCTTATATTACGCCATCGCTCACACAATTATATGGTTTTTTCGGAGCAAATCCTGATTTAAATCCCGAAGAGAACCGAACTATAGAAGGAGGAATGGAATATGCGAATTCAACGCTAAGAGCAAGTGCGTTATATTTTAATAGAGACGAAAATAATCCCATAATTTTTGATGGTGCTAATGGCTATCAAAATAGTGAAGGTTTTATTGATGCACAAGGTTTAGAGGTAGAGGTAGATTGGAATTTAAGTGAGGTTATTCAATGGACGGCAAATTATACGTTTACGGAACGCAAGGGTGATAATGCCATACGTATTCCAAAGCATAAGGCGAATACTTCATTTGATGTTACCATTAGTGAAACTACGTTTGCTTCATTTAACTATGCCTTTGTTGGTAAGCGATTAGATAGTGATTTTTCTACGTTCCCATCAACTCAAATTAATTTAGATTCATTTTCTTTAGTCAATTTTTATTTTAGTCATACTTTATTAGACCAAAAACTAAAGGTTTTTTTAAATGTTGATAACCTCTTGAATGAAGAGTTTGTGGAAACTATTGGCTTTAATACACGAGGAAGAAATGTGAGAATTGGGTTTAATTTGACTTTGTGAAACAAAACTTTCCAAAATAGACATAAAACTGCTTAAGAATCTAGTGTCAAGACTTCTAATTTAAGATCACAATCAAAATAGGTGTAAAAGCAAGGACTAATTTTGATAAGATATTACTAATTATAAAAATCTAAAAATACTACGAACAAAAAAGGGTCAACTGTAAAGCTGACCCTTTTTTGTTTTTTATCACTACAAAAACCTTAGAAATTTAGGTTGATGTCTTTATCTAAATACATATTATCTTTTAAAGGGCTAAACATTTTAGAGCTCGTAAGAACGTCGGTGGGTACTTTTACGCTAAAATCTCTCTTTCCAGAAACACCGGTAATTTCTTGAAGTGCTCTTGCTAGTAATGGTTCATTTTCATCTCCTAAAACACTATAATTTGTGGCGTCTTCGGACAAAAATATATCAGGCGTAAAACCAGCGGTATAATCTATAAAGCCAACGGAATTTTCATTTCTACCCACTAAGGGTTGAATGGCCCAAGAGTTTAGTGGATTAATATTTTGCTCTCTTGATGGGGTATAAATATAAGCACGATCTCGCCTATTAGGATCATCTACTAATGTAATAGAAAATTCATTTTTTCCTCTGGTAGTAGTACCAATCAAAACTACCTCCATATAAGGTCTTAATGCGTTAATGACAAGTTCACTTGCAGACGCACTACCGTTAGTGACTAAAATATATACTTTTGATAAATTTAGGGTATTAATCGCCACACCATTACCCGTTCGATTGGCAAAATAATCTTCTAATTGTTCGTTTGTCAGGGTTGCTTGTATTTTAGAGTTCCAACGTTGTTTAAATAAAAGTTTACTACCATCAGTACTATGAATCATGCTCGATAATAAACGTGCAGAGTTAACAGAACCACCACCATTATACCTAAAATCTAACACTAAATCGGTTACATTACTCGCTTTTAGCTGTGCGAAAGCATTATTTAAGTCTTCATCATATTCATTGGTAAAGCCATTGTACATGATATAACCAACTTTTTTATTAGCTACGTCAATTGTTTTTGTAATAAATACGGGGTTTTCCGAGAGTCCTTCTTGTTTGGTTAGCGAAACGTTCTTACCATTTGAAGCAATTGTTGAACTTGTAATATCTGCCATATTTAGGGTATACGTATCATTATCGCCAAAAAGTAAATCTTGATAATTAGCAAGTGTAAGCGTTTGTCCGTCAACGCCATTAAATACTTCGCCACGAATAACATTTTTTGATGCGGCGTCAGAATTAGGAATAATATAGCGGACAATACCAAATAAGCCTCTGCTAGCCGAGTTAACTAATCCGAATTCTAATCCATTACTCCTAGAAACACCTGCGAAATTATTGACTAATTCTTTATAATCGTCAGATAAAAAACTAAACCTATCTTCACTGAAACGAAGTTGTGAATTAAAAAAATCTTCTGGATTTCCAGAGGCAGACAAAAAAGCTTGGTATTCATCATCGGAAGTGAATCTAGTATCGGCTAAATTAGGTACATCTTCTTGCCAAAAATAATAGGTATTCATGGCCTTCCACATAAAATCTTGAACAATAGTTTCTGTATTTATGTTATCATCGATATCGGTGCAAGAGGATACCACGAAGGCTGCAACTAATCCTATAAATAGGTATTTTTTCATATTCGAATTTGTTATTTTATATTTAAATGAAATTACGATTTATAAATAGTTAAATAAAAAAACCAGCACTATTTGTTATATGTGCTGGTTTTGATTAATGCGAGCTTTTTTAAAGCAAAATGTACTTTAGAAATTGATATTTATTTCATTATCCATTAAATACATATCTAATGAAAATTTAGGGAATTTAATTGTTTTATCAATTGTTTGAACTTGAGTATCGAATATTAATGGAGATTTACCTGTTGAAGTGCCAAGCATATCATTTAAAACGGTTCTTAATAAGGCTTCGTTAGTATCACCAAATTCTTTAATATCGGCATAAAATTGGTTTTCAATAACCTCTATATCGGGATTAAAGCCTAAAGTGTAATCACTTTGATTTGCACTATTATAAACTTGGAATACTATGGGTTGCATACCTACCGTATGATTTGGATTTCTAGCGCTTAGGTTAGAATAATCTCCAGGAGAATCAACAACGGTAATAGATCCCTCATTTTTTCCAACAGTTTTCTCACCGACTATTTTTACTGGCATATAGGGTCTCAATCCGTTGATCATCATTTCACTTGCAGAAGCTGTTCTTGTACCCGTAATTACATAAAGCCTTGCGATATTTTGCAATCTCGTTAATGCTTCATTACCCGCAAAAGCACTAGTTGTTTTGTTATACAAATAATTTTCATTTAGAAAAGGATATGTGAACCCTTCATCAGCATCTCTCTTACTATTGTATTGAAGTCTTGCAAATGCCGATGTATTTGCCGGAACGTTACCTTTAATCATACTCGCAAGTAAAGCTGAAGTCAATACAGAACCACCACCATTATATCTAAGATCTAAAATTAGTTCGTCAACATTTTGGGCACTGAAAAAATCAAATACATCATTTAATTCTCCATTAAAAGTAGCTGTAAAACTATTCATAACTAAATACCCAATTTTTTTACCACCTTCTTCAATTACTGAAAAATGATTGATAGGATTTGAAGTAATTGTTTGAGCTGTTAAATTAAAATCTCCAGCGATAGGAGACAAAACTCCGTTAGTAACATTAGCTAAACCTAAAGAAATATTTTCTTGACTAAAAATTTTATTGATAATTGTTGCGTTGTCTATATTCATAGCAACCCCGTCGACTCTACTGATGATATCACCTCTTTTTAAACCTGCAACAGCCGCTGGAGAATCAGGAACAACAAAAGATATGAAAATAACTACATCGTTACTATCACCAACTCTTATCAATCTACCAGGTAAACCGATTCCGTAAGATTTAGAAATTCCTCTGAAACCATCTAATTGTGCGTCAACATCTGGAATATACCAAGAGAAATCATCAACTACATTTGGTTGAAATACCAATGACTCAAATAAATCTTCTGGATCACTAAATCCGTTTAAATACTTATAAAATTCATTTCTATTAGTTTTTCTATTATCGGCTAAAGTTGGTTGGTCAGCTTGCCAATAATACCAATAATTCATTCCTTCCCATATAAATTCATTTATTTCGTTATTTAAAACCACATCTGGCACAATAACTTCGGGTTCAGTAGGTTCATCTTTTTTACAACTGGAAAATATTAAGAATGTGAACGCTAATAATAACAAGATCTTTTTCATACTTTTTTTTGTTTAAGGATAACACACACTAAAGCAATAAATTAGCATGCTATTATAATTTACGATAAAATTTGTAAAATAGTTTTATTTTGCCCTAAAATAAGGACAATTACGTTAATAAAAAATTATTTGTAACAAAATTCGTTATAACTCGTCTTGATAGTATAAACCTCTTAACAGGATTTATAAACAACCTAAATCACTAATGAAACAAGTAGAATTTTTACATTGTATACTACCATTTAAAGACAAGTTGTTTCGTTTGGCTAAACGTTTATTGGTTTCAACAGAGGAGGCAGAAGATGCTACACAAGAAATTTTATTGAAATTGTGGTCTAATAATAGTAAGATAGAAAATTATACAAATGTAGAAGCATTTGCGATGACCATGACTAAAAATTTTTGTTTAGACCGATTAAAATCGAAACAAGCTGGTACTTTAAAATTGGTTCATAGTAATTATACAGACGAATCTAGATCACTTCAAAACCAACTAGAAGTAGAGGATAGCCTTAATTGGGTAGAAAAAATAATGGAAGAATTGCCCGAACAACAAAAATTGGTATTACAATTGCGTGATATAGAAGAATACGAATATGATGAAATTGGAAAAATACTCGATATGCAACCCACCGCGATTCGTGTTGCTTTGTCAAGAGCAAGAAAAACAGTAAGAGAAAAATTAGTAGAAAAACACAGCTATGGAATTAACTAAAATAGAAGAGTTATTAGAAAAATATTTTGAAGCGAGAACAACTGTAGCCGAAGAGAAAGAACTTAAAAGCTATTTTTCTTCAGAAAACGTCGATCCAAATTTAAAACACTATCAGCCGATTTTTTCACAATTAACTAAAGCGAAAAAAGAAACGTTTAATAAAGTACTGCCGCTTAAAAGAAAGTCTAAGACCTATAAATGGGTGAGTATTGCGGCAGCAATCACATTACTTTTTGGAATTTATTTTTTACAACCTAAAAATGAAAGCTTAGAAAATGAATACACACCAGAAGAAATAGCTTCCGCACAAGAAGCATTAAAATTATTAGCCTTTAATTTTGACAAAGGCAAACAACAAATTTCGTATTTAGAAGAATTCGAAAAGAA
>JANQTG010000113.1:17492-22153 GCA_030731855.1 Cellulophaga sp.
TTAGTAAATTCTATTACTAGTTTTAAAGTAATTACCACCGAGAGTGCCGCTATTTCAAAAGATTTAGATAATTGGGTAGCCAAAAAATTAAGTGCTGCTACATATCAAGAACTTATGAGAGTGAGAGACGGAGATTCTAACGTTAAATTTTATGTTAAGGAAGGAAAAGATGCAGACCATGTAAAAGAATTACTCATGTTAGTAACCGGTTTAAAAGATCGTAAAGAACTAAAAGATGTAGACTTGAACGGTCAAAAAATAGAGACTGTTTTATTGTCTTTAACTGGCGATATTGATTTAAAAAAGATAGCTACGTTAACCGATAAAATGAATTTACCTGGAGGTAAAGAATTAGGGAAGGCATCAAAAAGTAACTAATGAAATCATCATCAATCAAAAATTAATAGCAATCAAAAAACAATCAGTCATGAAAACAATTCGTTTATTTTTAATCGTTAGTATTTTACCAATTTTAGGATTTTCACAATCGCTTTTCGATCCTTTTGAAGATATGGACAATGTATCATCTATGGTAGTGAACAAAAACATGATCAATTTAGTTAGTTCTTTAGGACTAGACGAAAATGATCAAGAATCAAAAGATTTTTTAGACATTGCTCAAGGATTAAATAGTCTTAAACTTTTTATAACAGAAGATAATAATGCTTCTGATAAAATGACAAAAGCAGTGAGTAAATATTTAAGATCTTCAAAATTAGAAGAATTAATGCGCGTTAAGAGCGAAGATGTAAATGTAAAATTTTATGTTCGAGAAGGGCGTGCCAATAATCATGTAAAGGAGCTTTTAATGTTTGTTTCAGGTATAGAAAAAGTAAAGAAAGCAAAAATTAATAATCGACAAATAGAGACTATTTTGTTGACTTTAACAGGAGATATAGATTTAGATAAAATTAGTGCATTAACAAATACTATGAACCTTCCAAAAGAGCTAAATAAAGTTCAAAAAGGTAAATAAACCTCAATTTAATTTCATAAAAACAAATAAAATGAAAAAAATAATAGTCACACTTAGCATTGTATTTTCTTTGATTTTAGTGTCGTGTAATTCAAATCAAACACTAGAAGAATACTATGTTAATAACTCTGAAAACCCTAATTTCTTATCTTTAGATTTGCCTGTGAGTTTATTGAACTTAGACAAGGCTGCTTTAACTCCTGAGCAACAAACAGCTTTAGCTTCTTTTAGTAAACTGAATATTATTGCTTTTAAAAAGAATGTGGAAAATGGTACCGCTTTTACTATTGAAAAAGCCAATGTAAAAGAAATTTTGAAAAATGGAAAATACGAGGAGCTTATGAAGATCAATACTAGCGCCGGAAAAGCTACAATTAGTTACACTGGCGAAACGGAAGCAATTGATGAGTTGATTGTTTATGGAGATAGTGATGAAAAGGGATTTATGCTAGTAAGAGTGCTTGGCGATAATATGAACCCAGCGCAGTTAATGCCGTTAATGGAAGCTATGAAAAATGCGGATTTTAAAGGAGAACAATTTAATGCTTTAGGCGATTTTTTTAAGTAAAAAAGACTTAAATCCATAGCTTTAAACGATCCTATTCAGATACCTAATCTGAATAGGATTTTTTTTAACTGATATTTATTTTAAGGTTCTTATACTTTTTAAACAGTATTTTCTTATATTTCCACACCGTTAATTATTTATTAAAATTTAAACACACTATTATGATTTTACAAGATGCAGTTGAAGCTGCAAGTACCAGTGAAAGTATTATGAGTAACCTAAATGTCAATTCCGTAATGGGATACGTAGAGACTTATGGTTTTCCAGTATTAAAAGCCATTCTAATTTTTATTATTGGATCGTGGGTCATTAAAAAAATTGTAAAAGCCGCTCGAAAAACAATGAGTAAAGGTTCTTACGATGAATCTCTTCAGAAGTTTCTGATAAATATGGCCTCTTGGGCGCTTAAAATATTTTTAATCATTATTGTGATATCTACTTTAGGAGTCGATGTTACTACGTTTGCAGCCGTTATAGCAGCAGCTGGTTTGGCTATTGGTTTGGCACTACAAGGATCACTTTCTAATTTTGCAGGTGGTGTATTGTTGATGATTTTTAAACCTTATAAGATTGGCGATTTAATTGAGGCACAAGGTGTTTTAGGAAATGTAAAAGAAATTGAAATCTTTACCACTAAATTAATTACTCCGCAAAATAAGTTAGCCATTGTACCTAATGGCGCTATGGCCAATGGAAATATTATTAATTATACCGCAGAAGGAAAAATGCGAGTAGATACTACCGTACGTATTGGTTATGGCGAAGACATGAAAAGAGCTAAAGAGGTACTTTTGGAAATGTTAGTAGCAAACCCTAAGGTGCTAAAAGATCCAGCGCCTTCTGTTAACGTAGAGGAGTTAGCGGATAGTTCGGTAAATTTAGCAGTTCGTCCTTTTTGTAAGCCAGAAGATTATTGGGATGTATATTTTGCAACAATCGAAGGTTCGAAATTAGCATTAGATAAAGCTAAAATCGAAATTCCTTATCCACACGAGGTTCAAATTAATAAATAGGACTTTTTATAAAACTAAAAAATCCCTGATAGCTTTTAAAGCGGTCAGGGATTTTTGTTTATAGTTGTATTAGTTTCAAGAAAGCTTGTAAAATTTTAGTTTTAAATTAGCTCTAACCAAATCAAAAATATGATTTTGCTACAGCCTACAGCCAGTTAAATCCCTGTATAATTACTAGGCGTAATTTGTTTTAGTTCATTCTTTATGGCAACTGAAACGGCTAAAGTATCAATAAAATTAGCAATCGACTGTTGATTAATTTTTTCGTTCGTACGTGTTAATCCCTTTAAAGCTTCATAAGGGTTCGGGTAGCCTTCTCTCCTTAAAATAGTCTGAATAGCTTCGGCAACTACAGCCCAATTATTTTCTAAATCTTGCTCAAATTTTTCTTTATTTAATAATAATTTGCCTAAACCTTTTAAGGTAGACTGAAATGCAATTAGAGTATGTGCAAAAGGTACACCAATGTTGCGTAATACGGTACTGTCTGTTAAATCGCGTTGCAATCTTGAAACGGGTAATTTAGCAGATAAATGTTCGAATAAAGCGTTTGCGATGCCTAAATTTCCTTCAGAGTTTTCAAAATCTATTGGGTTTACTTTATGTGGCATGGCGGAAGAACCAACCTCGCCTTCTTTTATTTTTTGCTTAAAGTAATCCATAGAAACGTAGGTCCAAAAATCACGATCTAAATCTAAAATAATGGTGTTAATTCTTTTTAAATTATCAAATAAAGCCGCCATGTGGTCGTAATGCTCAATTTGTGTGGTAGGGAAAGAATGGTATAAGCCTAGTTTTTCTTGTACAAATTCTTGTCCAAATTCTTGCCAATCTATATTAGGGTAAGCGACTTTATGGGCGTTATAATTACCTGTTGCTCCTCCAAATTTAGCAGCACTTGGGATGTCATTCAATAAATTAAATTGCTCTTTTAATCGCACTACATACACATGAATTTCTTTTCCTAATCGAGTAGGAGAGGCTGGTTGCCCGTGTGTTCTGGCTAACATCGGAATGGCTTTCCATTCAGATACTAAGGCTTCTAATTCTTCTAGAAGTTCAAAATATTGAGGTACATATACCTCGTTCATGGCATCTTTTAATGAAAGTGGAATAGCCGTATTATTAATATCTTGAGAGGTTAAGCCAAAGTGAATAAACTCTTTGTATTGTTGTAAATTCAGCGCATCAAACTTATTTTTTATAAAATATTCTACGGCTTTAACATCGTGATTCGTAGTTTTTTCAATTTCTTTTATTGCTTCTGCATCTTCAGAAGAAAATTCTAAGTAAATATTTCTAAGTACATCAAATTTTGTGTTATCAAAAATAGAAAGCTGTGGCAATGGTATTTCGCAAAGAGCAATAAAATATTCAATTTCTACGTGTATGCGGTATTTTATAAGTGCTTCTTCAGAAAAGAAATCAGCTAATTTTTCTACTTTATTTCTATAGCGACCATCTATGGGTGAAATCGCATTTAATTTATTTAAAGCCATTGTAATTGATTGATTTTATTGAAGCGGCAAAGATAGGGTTTATTCGTCAAAAGTTTAATGTCTAATGTCCAAAGTGAATTTAGAGGTTAGTATTTAGAGGGTAGAGGCTAGTAATTTTATCAATTTTAATTTCAACCAAAAACCTTAAACATTAAACCTGAAACAATTTTCAACCAAAACCCAAAACCCAGCACCTACTTTATTTTCGCCAGTGTCATTCTTGCTCTTGCCTTATAAGCTGCACTTCCATTAGCGTAATTTTGTGTCAATATTGTTTTGAGCTCAGGTAGAATCCATTTAAATTTTCTGCCTAATAATAGCAAAGAAGTCATAGAATAGGCTTGGGTAGCTACTTTATGATTCCCGATAAGCCAATCAAAACAAGCAGCTGTTATTTTTTCTAGCTGTTCATCCGAAAGGTTATTTCTTGTTGGGATGCTATTTTGCTTAAAATAAGAAGTAGTTAAATATTCGCATATTTTAGCCATTGGTCGCACCGCAGAATCTAAATGAACAGTACTTATTTTAGCCGTAAAAAGGTCTAAATGCGGATATATGAAAGCTAAATTTTCTTTTGCTGTAAATTCTAAAACCCAACACGCTTT
>JANQTG010000113.1:22253-47818 GCA_030731855.1 Cellulophaga sp.
GCGGGATATACTTGCATTGAGGTGCCAATAATGATTAGAATATCGGCTTTAGCTGTAATTTCGACGGCTTTTTCTAATAAAGGCACCTGTTCACCAAACCAAACAATGTGTGGACGTAATTGGTGTCCGTTTTTACAGGTATCACCTAAGTTAACGTCTTTTGTCCATTCAATAACGGTTTCATCTGGCGTATTGTTAGCTTTAGAACTCCTTACTTTCAAAAGTTCTCCATGTAGGTGCACAATTTTAGTACTTCCAGCTCGTTCGTGTAAATCGTCAATATTTTGGGTGATAATGGTGGTTTCAAAATATTTTTCTAATGTAGCCAGCGAAAGGTGCGCTTCATTTGGTTTTACATTTAAAAGTTGTTTACGGCGTTGGTTGTAAAAGTCTAAAACTAGCTCGGGATTCTCTTTAAAACCTTCTGGGGAAGCTACTTCCATAACATTATAACCTTCCCAAAGTCCATCAGCATCTCTAAAAGTTTTTATACCACTTTCAGCGCTAATTCCTGCTCCTGTTAAAACAACAATTTTTTTCATTTTTATCTAATTGAGTATAAAAATAGTCAATTTAGTTTTTTTATTATCTTCGAATTATGATTGATTTAAAGCTTTTGACCTATTTAGAAAATTTTATTACTCCAGAACGTAAAGAGCGTTTTATAGCAGTGTTAAATGAACGAACTAAATTAGTAACGGTTGCAGTAGAAGATGTTTTTCAAATGCATAATGCCAGTGCTGTTATACGTACCTGTGATGTTTTTGGTGTGCAAGAAGCTCATATCATAGAACAGCGATATGGAAAACGTTTAGATACAGCTATTGCCATGGGATCACAAAAATGGGTAGACGTGCACAGACACAAAAACACAGCGGATTGTATGAAAGGACTTAAAAGTAGCGGTTATAAAATTATTGCTACAACGCCGCACAAAAACACTTGTTTATTGAATGATTTTAAGATTGATGGTAAAACGGCTCTTTTTTTTGGTACTGAAAGAAGTGGTTTAAGTGATGAGGTTTTAAATGAAGCAGATGGATTTTTAAAAATACCTATGGTTGGTTTTACAGAAAGTTTAAATGTTTCGGTTTCGGCAGCCATTATGCTACAAACGCTAATGAATTCTTTAAAAAATAGTGATTTGGAATGGCAATTATCAGCTGAAGAAAAATTAGCCTTGCGATTAGATTGGACAAAAAAATCGGTTCGAAGTATAGACGATGTTTTAAAACGTTACCATCAGCTAAGCTGAAATTTTTGAGCATTACTTTCCTAGCTTTTCAGTGTTTTCATTTTTTTTGGCTTAAATATAAAAAATAGAAGCTTCTGCTCTTGCAAAAAAGCGCAGTGGTAAAACGGTAGTACCAATACCTTTAGAAACGTACATCTTTGTGTTTTCTAATGGATACCAGCCTTTTAAATAGCGGCCGCTTCCGGCAGGAGTATAAATTTTGAGCCCAAAAAAGGTCACCTGTCCTCCGTGAGTGTGCCCTGACAGGACTATTTTTAATGGAATTTTCGCAATTTTGTTCAGTTCATCAATTGTTTCTGTGTATTCAGGACAGTGATTTAAAACTACCGTTTCTAAAGAGGTATCAGGTATTGTTGCTATTGCTTTCGTAAAATCAGGATTTCCATTTAGAAAATCATCGATTCCTAAAATATTTATGGTTCTATTATTTTTATTGTAAACGTAGTTTTCATTTACGAGAACATGACCATTATAAGGCGCAAAAGTCTGTTTTAAGTCTGCCAGTGTTACCCTTGCATCATATTCTTTGTTTCCTAGAATCACGATTTTTAAAATTTTCGGGTCTATAAGGTTTAATAATTCTACGAGAATATGGAGTGTATTTCTTCTCGAGATGGTATCGCCAGTAAAAACGATGATATCGGGCAATTCACGATTAATCTTTTCAGCAATGGTTTTATGAAAATATTTGATTTCTTTTAGGTGTAAATCAGCTAACTGAATGATTTTAATTTTATCATTTTTTCTGTTAGATACGTCATGTGTATTCCAATCGATAATATATTTCTCAATCCAAAAGCTGTCTAAATAAATAATACCAGCTAAACCCAATCCACTTAAAAAAAGTCTTTTTATAAAAATTCTTCTGTTCAATTTCATTAAAAAAAGCTCTTGTGAATTAGCGTGCAAAGAAATGGCTTTTAAACAAAAATCGAAAGCTTTTAATACAGGTTTAAGATTGTATTTCGATTAAAACAATATCAAAATCGTTTTCTAAAACTACCTCACCATTTACAACTTCTAGTGGAGTTTTAGAATAGGCATCAAATACTTTGGCGCCATCCTCAAAAACACCTTTAACAGAAAGTGTTTTTTTGCCTTTAGGTAAATTTAGACCTATAACAACCTTGTCTTTAAAATTATTAGTACTATATGTTCGTTGAAAAACATAAGGAGATTCGCTCAGTATTTCATGTCTTCCAGCACCTACAGCCGGGTGATTGGCTCTAAATTGGCCTACTTTTTGCCAGTGCGTTAGTATTTTTCTAGTTTCAGGCAAACTATTAATATCATTCCAATTCATAAAAGAGCGCAAAGTGGCATCACCTTCTGTGCCTTCAATAATTAAATTTCTTGCGCTTTCATCACCATAATACACTTGAGAAACCCCTGGCGTAAGCAATAATACATTTGCAGAATAGTAGGGCTTGGTACGTTGTTTATCAAAAGGGCTCCCATCATCGTGTGAAGTCAGGTAGTTTACAATACTTTTCCCTTTTAATGCGCTATTCAATAAGCTATCGTATTTTTTGAAAATAGTTTCATAATCCTTTACTGCATCATATTTTAGCTCAAAGTTTATCAAACTATTAAAACCATAGTCATAATAATCTACTTTTTTATCACCAAAATCGAAGTTTCTACCTCCAGAAATTCCATAATTATATACTTCACCCATCATATAAAAATCTTGGTTGTCGAGTACATCATTCGGATTATTTTTTTTCCAATTGCTAAAAGCAATCGAAGCTTGTGTGTATAGTTCGCTCCACGATTTTTCGTCGGCGTGTTTTACGGTATCTACTCTAAAACCATCTATGCCTAGTTCTTGAATATAATCTGTTAGCCATTTAATAATATATGCTCTAGATGTTTTGGCGTATCCTGAATTTTTAAAAAATAAGTTCAATTCCTCTAATTCAGTTTCTAATCTGTCTTCTGTTTTCCATTTTGCTATTAATGCTTCTGGAAGTTCTACTACGGTATCACTTTCAGTTTTTATATCTGGTAAGTTGGCAACCAAAGTGCATGATGTAGTGCTTTCGTAATCGCTATACGTACACGCGGGCTCTGTTCTAACCCATTCTTGAGGCCAAACAGCATCTTGCGCTGTAACGGGCCCAGTGTGGTTAAGCACTACATCCATTACAATGCGAATTCCGTTTTTGTGTGCAGTTTTAACCATTTCTTCCAGATCTTGTTTAGTGCCAAAATTAGGGTCTAAGGCCGTCCAATCTTTAGTCCAATACCCATGGTAGCCATAGGTGTTGCCAGTACCTTCGTTGGTCGCTCCATGAATTTGTTCAACCACAGGGGTAAACCAAATGGCATTAATGCCTAAGTCGGTAAAATAACCTTCATTAATTTTAGCAGTGATTCCTTTTATATCACCACCCATAAACCCTCTTAATGTAGCCGTTTCTTCGGTTCTATTAAAATTGATGTCGTTTGATGTGTCGCCATTATTAAACCGGTCGGTTAACAGAAAATAGATATTAGCACCTTCCCAAGCAAAAGGTTTTTTTAAGTCTAATTTTTCAGAAGTAACGGAATCAAGATCAGTATCTTTTTTATTTTGTTTACAGGAAGAGATAAAAAGAGATACGATTAAAAAAAGAAGCAATTTTTTCATGGTGAATTATTTTGCTCAAAGCTATAGAATGCTTTTGTATTTTTTAAATTTATTATTAAAACACCTTCTGGTAAGGTTTATTTAGTTGTAAAACTCTGTATAGTATTAATCATAAAAAGAGTTTTAAAAGAAATAGGAGTATTTATTTTTTTCTGTTTAGTACCTTAAAATCTTCATAGCAACCACTTATGGCGTCTAAAATTTGAAGATCATTAGCTGTTTTGATGAACGATCTAGAGTAGTTACAGTTGTTTAAAATATCTTCGATATCTACTTTTTCAATCTGTAGTAGTGCTGTTAAGGTTTCTCTATCGAATTTTGAAGCTAGAAGATCTTTAATGGCATCGTCTTCTTTAATTTTTCGTAATTTTTTCATCTGATTAGGTTTTTTTCCAAAAAGATTACGAAGTAAATCCGCAGGATTTAGAATAGCTCCAAGTACTTTACTTACAGCACTCGGATTTTTTTTACCAGCCTCGTACCCCGTGTTTAAACCAGATATACTATACTGATAAGCATCATTTACAGGTAAATTTTTAACATCTATTTCTAGGTAACCTGTTAAATTATAAGAGGTTACAATAACTTCTTCTAAGGCGTACGCGAGTTCTGTTAAGGTTATTTTTGTATCCTTAAACTTAAACATATCATTCGTAACCCGTACTTTTTGCGATTTAAACCCAAGGTAACTAAAGTATAAAGTATCATTAACGGATGCCATAATATTAAAAACACCTTTTTCGTCAGTAATGGTACCCACAACTTTATTCAGGTTTACTACATGGACACTTTCCATTAGTGATGCATCTTGTGCGTTAACCACTAGTGCAGTCATTAGCTCGCCTTTTTCCTCTTCGAGCTCTTCTTCTTGAGCAAAAATAAAAGTAGTAAATAAAAGTAAAAATCCGAATAAAAATGTTTTTGGCATATCTAAAAATAAGGTCTAAAATACTAAACAAAACTAAAAAAATACGCCGAAGCGTATTTTTTTATTATGAAATTAACTAAATGTAAGGATTATTAAAAGAATCCACTTCTTCTTTTACTTTTGCCTCCAGTAGATTCTTTTGAACCACCTCTAGATCCAGATCTTGAATCTGAACTGCTACCGCCAGATCTTCTTTTTGAGCCGCTATCTTCTCTAAAACCACCTTTTGATGAAGAAGAAGATGAAGATCTTTCTCTTTTCTTGCCGCCATAACCACCGCTATCACCTCCACGACTTCTGTCTCTGCCACCGCCACTGCGGTTTCTGTCTCTACTACCACCGCGACTTCCGCCACCGCTGCCACCACCTGGGTTGCTAGAGATCTCTACATTTACAAATCTACCTTCAACTTTAAAATCTTTAAAAGTTTCTAAAATTTTTGGAGTTATGGAAGCATCGGTATTAAAGAATGAAAAACTTTCTTTAACATCAACCTTAAAAATATCATCTTGACCAACTTCTAAAGTATCTCTTAAAAAGTCTTTTAAAGACATCCAGTCGTAATCATCCTTTTCTCCAACATTAATAAAGTAACGGACAGCACCACTCGTTGGCACTTCTCCGCTATTATTATTGCCACGATCAGAATTTCTATCGTCTCTATCTCCTCGGTCAGAACCAGAAGTATTTAAGTCTCTTGTTTTGTTGTAGTAATTAAAGAAACGCGTGAATTCTACAGAAACTACTTTTTTGATTAACTCTTCACGATCAATACCTTCAAATACTTTATTTATGGCAGGCAAATACGCTTCAACCTCAGTATTTACCTCAGTATCTTTTATTTTGTTAGCCAAATGGTATAATTGAATTTCACAAATCTCCATACCAGAAGGAATGTTTTTTGTGATAAATTTTTGTCCAATTTTGTTTTCAATCGCTTTTATTTTTCTAAGCTCACTACGGGTTATAATAACCATAGAGGTACCAGATTTACCGGCTCTACCAGTTCTACCACTACGGTGAGTATAGGTTTCGATTTCGTCAGGTAATTGGTAGTTAATTACGTGTGTAATATCATCAACATCAATACCACGTGCAGCAACATCAGTAGCTACTAACATTTGTATTTGTTTTTTACGGAAGGCGTTCATTACCAAATCTCTTTGGTTTTGACTTAAATCGCCATGTAAAGCACCAGCATTATAACCATCTTCAATTAAACTTTCTGCTACTTTTTGAGTGTCTCTTTTAGTTCTACAGAAAATTACAGAAAAGATATCAGGATTTGTATCTGCTAATCTTTTTAAAGCAGGGTATCTGTCACGACCACCAACCACATAATATTCATGTTGTACGGTTGTTGCACCAGAATTTTTAGTTCCAACAGTAATTTCTTGCGGGCTACGCATGAATTTTTTTGCAATCGTAGCTACCTCTTTAGGCATAGTTGCAGAAAACAACCAGGTATTTTTTTCTTTTGGAGTGTCTGATAAAATTTCTTTGATGTCTTCGTAGAAACCCATGTTTAACATTTCATCAGCTTCATCTAAAATACAAACATCTATTTTAGAAATATCAACTAAACCACGACTCATCATATCTTTCATACGACCAGGAGTAGCAACTACAATTTGAGCACCTCTTTTTATTTGGCGTGCTTGGTCTGTAATGCTAGCGCCACCATAAACTGCAACGACATTTATACCTCTTTCGTATTTTGAGTAGGCTTGCATTTCGTTGGTGATTTGCATACAAAGCTCACGAGTAGGAGATAAGATTAAACCTTGTGTAGTTTTGCTATTGGCATCTATTTTTTGAATTAATGGAAAACCAAAAGCTGCGGTTTTTCCGGTACCAGTTTGGGCAAGAGCCACTAAATCGGTATCACCTTCTAATAAAATAGGGATAGCCATTTCTTGAACTTCAGACGGGGTTTCAAAACCCAAGTCAATAATAGCGTCTAATAGGGATTTTTTAAGCCCTAGCGCTTCAAATTTTGTCATAATATGTTATACTTAATCGCAAATATGTATGTTGCATAGAGCGATTATGTTTATAACCTATTAATACTCAGCGCAACACATGCTATACTAGCGGCGTTATTTAAAGGCGCAAAAGTACTACTTATTTCTGAATTTAATATATGTTTAGTTCTTTATTTTTAGATGCCCTATTTTTTAGTTAGAAATTATGGAGAAATGGTATATCCATAAATAGAAAATACGCTACCGATAAAGCCGAAGAGAATCATAAGAATAATAAATGTTTTTTGAAGTTTAGGATTGTCATAAATAATAATACACACCGCGCCAACTACTATGCTTATTTGAAAGAAAAGCATTCCGTAATCGAATTTTTTGGTAGCAACATCATATTTTTCAGCGAGCACTTCCCATTCTTTAATGCCAACAATTTTCCCCATTTCTCCATCAAGATCTTGAACCCAATCATTTTTATCAATACTAGAAGAACCTAATAAAATTTCTGTTTTTTCGGCATTATATTTTTTAATTAATTCTTTAGTATCTGCTATTTTTTGTGTTATAATACTACTTTTTTCTTCGGCAACTATGCCTGTCATTAACAGCGCTTGCAGGTAATCTAACTCTCCTTCTTTTAGACTTTCTTTAATACTTTTAGATTGGTACCAGCTAGAATAACTTACTTGTTTGTTGTGGGCAATCATCATTTCTTCTTCAAACTCGCCATTCACTAATTGCGAAATAGCCATTAAGGCAGCAAAAAATGCGATAAGTACACCGCCAACGGCTTCGGCTCTTTCAGACGCCAGAGATACTTGTACGGTAGCTCCAGTTTTATTAGTTTCGATCATTGGTGAGTGTTTAGGTAATTTATTAGTTTTTGTATCGCTTTTCCGCGATGGCTTATACTATTTTTTATTTCAAGAGAGAGTTCGGCAAAAGTTTCATTAAAGCCGTCTGGTTTAAATATGGGGTCATATCCAAAACCTTGGCTTCCTTTTTTTTCTATAATTATTTCGCCTTCTGCTTTACCTTCAAATAAAAATTGTTCTTTATGTATATTGAGCGCTATTACGGTCTTAAAATGTGCTTTTCTATTCGTTTTATCTAAAAGCGCATTAAGTAATTTATTCATATTAGCTTCTGATCCTTTTTCTTTACCAGCATAGCGGGCCGATAAAACGCCAGGGGCTCCATCTAAAACATCTACCAATAATCCGGTATCATCAGCGAAACAATCGTAGCCATAATGTTCGGTTACAAAATTAGCTTTGAGGATTGCATTGCCTTTTATAGTGTCTGATGTTTCTGGTATTTCTTCGTGGCAACCAATATCAGTAAGTGATAATAATTCAATATTTTCTGGAAAAAGCGGTTGAACTTCTCTGACCTTATTTTGATTATGAGTGGCAAAAACAAGTTTCATGTATGGTTATTTAGCTATTATGATGTAATTTTAAATCAAAAATAAGATTTTAAATTTAACAGATGCATTTAAAACTCCCACCAGCTTTAGTAACCCTCATTACAGCCTTTTTAATTTATGGCGTAGCTCGCTTTTTGCCATTCGGCGAT
This sequence comes from Cellulophaga sp., assembly GCA_030731855.1. Lineage (GTDB taxonomy): Bacteria > Bacteroidota > Bacteroidia > Flavobacteriales > Flavobacteriaceae > Cellulophaga. The sequence goes on from JANQTG010000113.1 coordinate 30,626, forward strand.
TTTGATTTTACGGGAAGGGTTTATGTTATTTGGGTTTTGCTTGGTTTAGGGGTTTTATTAGGGGCGTTTTCTTTAGGTCAATTTTTTAAAACAAAGACAACTATTGATCCCAGAGACCCTAATAAAACTTCTGAATTAGTAATTACTGGCTTATATAAGGTTAGTAGAAACCCTATGTACTTAGCGCTATTATTAGTGCTATTGGCTTTTGGTTTATATTTTCCCAATGCTTTTAATTTTTTAATCTTTATATTTTTTGTGGCGTACATGAACAAATTTCAGATTATTCCTGAGGAGAAAGCGTTAAAGGTAAAATTTGGAAAACAATATGATGCGTATTTAGTGCGTGTACGTAGGTGGTTTTGAATTCAAAATAGCAGCTTTTTAGATTATATTCTAAATTATTAGCGTTTTAGCTTATAATTTTATATATTAGCGTTTTAGCTTATAAATATGATAGCGATTGTAACAGGTGATATTATAAACTCCGAAAGCAGCAAGGCTGAAACTTGGATGCCTTTGCTGAAAAACCAACTTTTAAAATTCGGAAAAACTCCCGAAGATTGGGAGATTTATCGTGGTGATGAATTTCAAATTAAAACAACTCCAGAAAAAGCACTAGAGCTCAGTCTGCTTTTAAAAGCTAAATTTAAGACTATAACAAGTTTAGATGTTCGTTTAGGGATTGGTATTGGTAATGAAGCTTTCAGAGGTAAAAGCATAAGCGAATCAAACGGAACAGCGTACAAAAATTCGGGTCGTGTTTTTGAAACATTAAAAGAGCAAAAAAGAACAATTGCTATAAAAACAGAAAGCATAAACAAAGACGAAACTTTAAATTTAATGCTAAAATTAGCCTTAGATTTTATGGATAATTGGAGCACTGTTTCTGCAGAAATTATCTATCTAGCTTTAGAAAACCCTGAGATGCAACAGCAAGAACTTGCTACTATTTTAGGAATTCAACAATCTGCGGTAAGCCAACGTAAAAAAAGGGCGCGGTTATCTTTGGTGCAAGAAGTTTTAACCTATTATTCGTCAACAATAAACAACCAATAAAATGGAATTATTTATCAAACTTTTTTTAGCACATTTGTTGGCTGATTTTATGTTGCAACCTAAAAAATGGGTTGTTGATAAAGAAACGAATAAGGTAAAATCGAAATATTTATACCTGCACGTAGCGCTACATTTTTTTGTCACATTAGTAATTTTGTGGGATATAAAGTATTGGAAAATAGCACTAACTATAGCTGTAATGCACTATATTATTGATGTATTGAAATTGTATGCGAGTCCAAAATTCAAAAATAAAAATATTCCTTTTTTCTTAGATCAGTCTCTGCATATTGTTATTTTATATAGTGTTGCTTTTTATGGTGATTTGGCCAATCATACTATTAAACTATTCCAAAATATCGATTTTTTATTTGTAACAGCTTTGGTATTTATTAGCTTTCCTACGGCCATAATCATTAGTAAACTATTATCGGGCATGTCTAAACATATAGAAAACGATCACGAATCATTGCCCAATGCAGGAATGTACATAGGTATTATTGAGCGTTTTTTTGTATTTGCTTTTATTATTTTAGGTCGCTGGGAAGTAATTGGATTTTTAATAGCCGCAAAATCTGTTTTTAGATTTAACGATTTAAAGGAAAGTAACAGTAGAGAACTAACAGAATATATTCTAATTGGCACCTTATTAAGTTTCGGAATCGCAATTTTAACAGGAATTGCCTACTTGAATTTTATAGTTTAAGATATTTCAATTATGATATTAATAATTTTTAGCTACTCATTAAAACAATTCGGTAGTAATTTGTTACAATTGATAACTCAACAATAGTTTTAAGCTAAAATTACCCGATTGGAGCAAATTAATTTTTACTTTTGATGCTTAATTACAGAAATTTATGGTAGCCACAGGCAGAAAGTATGTATTCGATTTTGATAGTACTTTAACCAGAGTAGAAGCATTAGATGTTTTAGCAGAATTAACCTTAAAAGACAGGGCAGATAAAGACCAAATTATTAAAGAAATACAAGAAATCACCAATTTAGGTATTGATGGTGATATTTCTTTTACGGAATCTCTAGAACGCCGGATTAAACTATTGAATGCTAATAAAAGCGATTTGACTTGTTTAGTAGCCGAATTACGTACTAAGATTTCAAAATCTATAGAAGCTAATAAAGAATTTTTTGAAGAATACGCCAATGATATTTATGTGATATCCTGCGGATTTAAAGAATTTATAGATCCAATTGTTGCGGAGTATAATATACCGTCAGATAGAGTTTATGCAAATACCTTTAAGTTCGATGAAAAAGGTAAAATTATTGGTTTTGATGAAAAGAATGTGTTAGCCATGCATAATGGTAAAATAGATTGTCTTAAAAATATGAATCTCGAAGGCGAGGTGCAAGTTATTGGAGACGGTTATAGCGATTATGTGATGCGAGAAGCAGGTATTGCCGATAAGTTTTTTGCTTATACCGAAAATGTACACCGTGAAAAAGCTGCAAAAAATGCAGATTATATTACCCCTAACCTTGATGAATTTTTATTTGTGAACGATTTAAATAGAAAAATCTCTTATCCTAAAAACAGGATAAAGATGTTGTTGTTAGAAAATGTGCATCCTGATGCATTCGCTAGTCTTTCTGACGCAGGCTTTACTGTAGAAACGGTAAAACACAGTTTGTCTGAAGAAGAGTTAATCGAAAAAATAAGAGGCGTACATGTTTTAGGTATTCGCTCTAAAACACAAGTAACCGAAAAAGTACTTGAAGCTGCTAATAAATTAATGGTGGTGGGTGCCTTTTGTATTGGTACTACTCAGATAGATTTAGAGAGTTGTAAGAAAAAGGGAGTGGTGGTTTTCAACGCACCTTATAGCAACACGCGTTCTGTGGTAGAATTGGCTATTGGAGAGATTATTATGTTGATGCGTAGTGTGTTTACTCGTAGCACTGAAATACATAATGGCCAATGGAATAAAACTGCGGCAAATTCTCGTGAAGTTCGTGGTAAAAATTTAGGTATTGTTGGTTATGGTAATATCGGGAAGCAACTATCTGTCTTAGCAGAAGCTCTAGGAATGCATGTTTATTATTATGATGTTAACGATCAGTTGGCGCTGGGTAACGCTATAAAATGCAATACACTCGAAGAATTACTGAATATATCTGATGTGGTTACGCTACATATTGATGACAATAAAGCAAACTTAAATTTTATTGGTGAAAGAGAAATTAACCAAATGAAAGATGGTGCTATTTTTATCAATTTAGCTCGCGGGTTTGTAGTAGATATTGCAGCCTTAGCCAAAGCATTAAAAAGTGGAAAAATTGCAGGCGCTGCGGTGGATGTTTTCCCCGAAGAGCCCGCAAGTAATGGTATTTTTGAAACGGAATTAAAAGGCTTAGATAATGTAATTTTAACGCCACATGTAGGTGGTAGCACCGAAGAGGCACAACGAAATATTGCTGAATTTGTACCCAATAAAATAATGGATTACATGAATTCAGGAAACACGGTAGATGCGGTAAATTTCCCAAACATTCGCTTGCCAAAGCAAAATAAATCCCACCGTTTTTTACATATTCATAAAAATGTTCCTGGTATTATGGCTAAAGTAAATAAAGTTTTAGCCGAGTATGAATTGAACATTACCGGACAATATTTATCAACCGATAACGAAGTTGGTTATGTTATTTCTGATGTTGATAAAGAGTACAATAAAGATGTCATCAAAGAACTCAAAAAAATAGAGAATACCATTAAATTTAGAGTGTTGTACTAAAGAACTCTAAACAATAATAAAAAAAATCCCCAAAAGCTAAACGATTAGCTTTTGGGGATTTTTTTTATTAAAATAACTTATTAGTCTAGTTTTACCCTTAAATCTTGTTTGTTCGCAACAAATAGTTGATTGTTCACTTCTAATACTTTTATTTCGTAGGAAATTTCTTAAAACCGTGAAAATTAGATTTTCAGATTCGACCAAAACATTCCGAAAGTATTATTTACTGGTGCTAACAATAGTTGTGCTCACCGTTTTAATACAAAGTATTGTTCAATATTCTTTGAAGAAACAGCAAAGTATGGCATCAGTACTTAACATGGCGGGTAGTCAGCGAATGTTGAGTCAATTGGTGTTAAAAAACTTTTATGAGTGCAAATACCAGACCTGTGATTATTCTGAAATGCGTATTGCTCTTAATAAATTAGAACGCACTAATAAAATACTGCAAGAGGGTAATGCAGAGATAAAATTAGAGGTATTGCAACATCCTGAAATTCAAAATACTTTTAAAGAATTAGAACCACATTTAAACTTCGTACTCGAAAGTCTAAAAGATTTTAATAATTACAATAACATCCCTATACCTAAATTAAAAGCAGAGGTAGATAGTTGTTTGGTAAAAATGGAAAAAATTGTAAATCAATTCCAGAAAGTATCAGAAGCAGAAATTAACACCCTCAAAATTATTGAATACGAGTTGGCAGCACTTTCTTTACTTGTACTGCTTTTTGAAATATTTTTTATTATAAACCCTGCTATTCGAAAAATTAGTACACAAAACAAAAAGCTGAAAGAAATTTCTTGGCATCAGTCTCACGCCTTTAATTCTCACATGCAAAACTTAAAAGATTTACAGCACGTATTAAAAATAGAGAAAAAAGCAACCAATCAGCAAGCACTTGTAGATTGTATAATAGACGAGTTAAACGATTTGGAGGTGGTATCAAAAAATATGCAAAAATCAATTGAAGAAGGTACAATAGAAACTTCTCAATTAGACACTTTTTTAGATAAATTCAGTTTTAAAGAAAAAGTAGTATAAATTAGATTTACTGGTGGTGGTAGGGTTCGTTTTTTAGAATAGTAAAAGCCCTGTACACTTGTTCAACAATAAATAAGCGAATCATCTGGTGAGAGAATGTCATTTTAGACAAGCTAATTTTACTTTGTGCTTTAGTATATACAGCATCACTAAATCCATAGGGGCCACCAATTACGAGTACTAATTGTTTAATACCTGCATTCATTTTTTTTTGTAAAAAAGAAGAAAAATCTACTGAAGTATATTGCTTTCCATTTTCGTCTAATAAAATTAAAACGTCAGTAGCACTTAATTTTTTCAAAATAGCTTCGCCTTCTTTATCTTTTTGTTGCGCTTCTGATAAGTTTTTACTGTTTTTTATATCGGGCAGTATTTCAAGATCGAACTTTATATAGTGCTTTAATCTTTGTATATATTCATCAGTTAACTCAGAAAGCTGTGTGCTATCGGTTTTACCAATAACCAGAAGTTTTATTTGCATGGGGTAAAAATAATAAAAACTTAAAAGTCATAAACGATATCGTAAAAAGAATATCAATTAAAAAATAGAAGAATTTATTTTCTATTTAATGCCATCAGTTATATTTAGTAAATTAGCACATCATAATAAAAGTAGATGATTACAAAAGAACAATTTAATACAGAAATCGATTTAATTATTGCTAATGCCATCCGTGAAGATGTAGGCGATGGAGACCATAGTTCATTGGCTTGTATTCCTAATGCAACCACTGGAAAAGCAAAACTGTTGGTTAAAGATGAAGGTATTATAGCGGGAGTTGAATTCGCTAAACTGGTTTTTCAGTATGTTGATACTGATTTAGAAATAGAAACACTTATAAATGACGGCGATAAGGTAAAATACGGAGATATTGTTTTTTACGTAAGCGGTAGTTCTCAAAGTATTTTAAAAGCGGAACGGCTGGTTTTAAATGCCATGCAGCGTATGAGTGCCATTGCGACAAAAACGAAGTCTTTTGTTGATTTATTAGAAGGCACAAAAACTAAAATTTTAGATACTCGAAAAACAACACCAGGGATTAGAGCCCTTGAAAAATGGGCCGTAAAAATAGGTGGAGGCGAGAATCATAGATTTGCATTGTATGATATGATTATGCTGAAAGATAATCATATTGATTTTGCTGGAGGTATTGATAAAGCCATACAGAAAACAAAAGAATATCTTATAGCTACAAAAAGAGATTTAAAAATTATTGTGGAAGCAAGAGATCTTAATGAAATTCAACAAATACTAGAGGCAAAAGGTGTCTATCGCATTTTAATTGATAACTTTAATTATGAAGACACTAAAAAGGCTGTAGAATTAATTGGTTCAGAATGTTTAACCGAATCATCAGGGGGTATTAATGAAGATACTATTCGCGGCTATGCAGAGTGTGGTGTAGATTATATTTCTTCTGGTGCCTTAACGCATTCTGTGTACAATATGGATTTGAGTTTAAAAGCAGTATAAATGTCGGCAGCTATCGAGGAAAAAATCGAAAAAATACCAGTTGTTAACTGGTTAGCTCGACTTTTAAAGAAAATTAAACTTTCTGCATTCGAAGGACTTTCCTTATATGATTTGTTAGAAATGTATATTTCAGGAATCGTACAAGGGGCACTTTCTACAAGGGCTAGTTCTATTGCTTTTAGCCTTTTTATGGCACTTTTTCCTTTGCTTATTTTTTTACTGAGTCTGTTGCCTTTTTTAATTCCGTATGTAAGTATCGGGAATGAAAATTTTGAAGATCAATTTTTAATCTTTTTAGAATCGTTTTTACCCAACGCCACAGGAGATTATTTTACAGAGATTTTTCAACAAATAAAAGACCAAAAGCGTGGTGGTTTATTATCATCAACCTTTATCATTTCTATTTTTTTAGTAGCCAATGGCGTAAATGCCATTTTCGGTGGTTTTGAAAATTCATACCATGTAAATCTTACTCGAAATTTTTTTAGACAATATGCCTATGCCTTAATGGTAGGACTTATTTTATCTATTTTAATAATTGTTGGCGCAGTAACTTTTGTGTACTTTGAGTTTTATATTTTAGAGTATTTAAGTGAACTCTCCGCAAAAGCCAACGGAACTAATATTCAAGAAGGAGATATTTTAGGGGTACAGATAGCAAAGATTTTATTTTTTATAGCCTTATCTTATTTAACCACGGCCATATTGTACTATTTTGGAACTGCGGAAGGTAGAAACGCTAAATTTTTCTCTGCTGGAGCATTAATGACTACCATTCTGTTTATTGCAACGTCTTATTTGTTCGGTATTTATGTAGAAAAATTTGCACGCTATAATGAACTTTATGGAGCTTTAGGAGGTTTGTTGATTTTGATGGTGTTTATTTGGTTAAATTCAAATATCTTACTTTTAGGTTTTGAGCTCAATGCGAGCTTAAATTCGTTAAGAAATAATATAAAACCTCAAAACAACGATATACCAAATAACGATGAAAATTAATTTAAAATAAATGATTTTCAAACATCCTGTAAATACCAAACACCATAGCATGAACAAAGCACTTCGATTAGTCTTTATCAGTATTTCAACATTATTTTTTTTAAACGGATATTCACAAAGTATTTTCGGAAAATGGAAAACGATTGACGACCGCACCGGTAATCCAAAAGGAGTGATAGAAATTTATAAGAAAAATAATAAAATGCATGGTAAAATAGTTGAAATATTGGAAGAAGGGAAAGAAAATTTTGTCTGCGCCAAATGCGATGGGGACCTAAAAGATAAACCTGTTTTAGGCATGGTTATTCTTCAAAATGCAGAAGAACATGATGAAGGTGAATGGAAAGGTGATCATTTGTTTGATCCCGAACAGGCAATGACCTTTAGGTGTAAAATTTGGCTAAATCCTGAGAATCCCAATGAACTAAAAGTACGTGGCTATCTAGCTTTTATTTACAGGACACAAACTTGGCTTAGAGTAGAAGATTAGAAAACAACACCATGTCTTATTTTATAAATGTTATTCTGCCTATTCCTTTAGAAAAGCTATTTACGTATAGTGTTTCTGATGCTGAGGCTGCTTTTTTAAAACCAGGAATGAGAGTTGCTGTGCCTTTTGGGAAATCAAAAATATATAGTGCTTTGGTTCATGAAGTACATCAAACTCCACCAACCATTTATGAGGCTAAAGAAATAGATCAAATATTAGATGAAAACCCTATTGTTACAGCAACGCAACTAAAACATTGGTTTTGGATTGCCGAGTATTATATGTGTAGCGTTGGCGAAGTTTTTAGAACTGCCGTGCCAAGTGCTTTTCTATTAGAAAGTGAAACCCTTATTTTAAGAAATACTAAAGTTGAACTTGATGAAAGTACCTTATTAGATGATGAATTTTTAGTAATTGAAGCCCTACAACATCAAGCCATACTTCGCGTACAAGAAATAAGTGCCATTCTAGACAGAAAAAATATACTACCTGTTCTGAATAGGTTACTAGATAAAAATATAATTGTTTTAAAAGAAGAGGTTCACGAACAATACAAACCCAAATTAGTTAGGTATGTGAAACTTGGAAAAGCGTATCAATCTGAAGAAAAACTAGAAGAACTTTTAAATACCTTAACCAGAGCACCAAAGCAAAGTCAAGTAATTTTATCTTTATTTCAGCTACAAGCAACCTCTAAAAAACCCATTAAAGTAGGCGATTTAGAAACGGCAAGTAAAAGTTCTACCGCAATAATAAAGGCTTTAATTGATAAAGAAATTCTGGAAGAATATTTTATTCAGACCGATCGGATTAATTATTTAAGCGATGACGAAAATAGCGACTTAAAATCGTTAAATGAACATCAGAAAGAGGCATTTGTTGCTATAAAACAAAGTTTTGAGAAAAAATTACCGACACTTTTATACGGAGTAACTTCTTCAGGGAAAACCGAAGTGTATGTAAAGCTAATAGAAGAAACGCTAGCCCAAAATAAACAAGTACTGTATCTATTGCCTGAAATTGCACTGACTACTCAATTAATATCAAGATTACAAGAGTATTTTGGCGAAAAAGTAGCTGTATATCACTCCAGATATAGCGTTCAAGAACGGGTTGAGGTATGGTATAATATCTTAGAAAATAAAAATAAAGCACAAATTGTTATTGGCGCTCGTTCTGCTTTATTTATGCCTTTCCAAAATTTGGGACTTATTATAGTCGATGAAGAACACGAAAGTTCATTTAAACAATACGATCCTGCACCAAGATACCATGCGAGAGATGCTGCTATAGTTTTAGCAAAGCTCCATGAGGCAAATATATTACTAGGTTCTGCAACGCCAAGTATTGAAAGTTTTTACAACGTACAGACTGGTAAGTATGGGTTTGCAAGTATTGAACGCCGTTATGGAAACGTTTTAATGCCAGAAATAGAATTAGTCGATATTAAGGAGCAAACCAGAAAAAAAAGAATGAAAGGTCGTTTTTCAGAGCGATTGTTTCAAGAAATAACAGAAACTTTAGAAAACGGAGAGCAGGTTATCTTATTTCAAAATAGAAGAGGCTACGCGCCAATTTTAGAATGTACTACTTGCGGCCATTCACCACAATGCCCTAATTGCGATGTGAGTTTAACCTATCATCAACATAAAAAACAACTGCGTTGCCATTATTGTAGTTATCATATTGCCTTACTTACTGCTTGTGAAGCCTGTGGAAGCGTAACATTAGATACCAAAGGGTTTGGAACAGAACAGGTAGAACAAGAACTAGAAACTTTATTTCCAGACGCCAAAATTGGTCGGATGGATTTAGATACCACGCGAGGAAAATACGGTTATGAAAAAATAATTACCGCTTTTGAACAACAAGAATTAGATATTTTGGTAGGCACACAAATGCTAACCAAGGGCTTAGATTTTAGAAATGTGAATCTCGTAGGGATCATGAGTGCCGATACCTTACTTAATTTTCCCGATTTTAGAGCGCACGAACGTTGTTTTCAGTTGTTAACTCAAGTATCGGGTAGGGCAGGGCGTACTAAAAAACGTGGAAAGGTAATTATTCAAAGCTTTAATCCGTACCATCAAATTCTGAAACAGGTTTCAACAGGAGATTATAGTGCTATGTATCAAGAGCAACTTTATGAACGTGAAATTCATAAATACCCACCAGTTAATAGAATTATAAAAATAACTTTTAAACATAAAGACTATAATAAATTAAACGAAGCAGCCGATTGGTTTACGAAAGGCTTACGGAATGCTTTTGGCGTGCATGTTTTAGGTCCTGAGTTTCCATCAGTATCCCGAATACGAAATCAATATATAAAAAATGTATTGATTAAAATTCCTAACGGACAGTCATTAACCAAAACAAAAAATAGCATTAGAAGATTAGAAAAATCTTTTAATGCTATCTCGCAGTACGCAAGCGTACGGATAATTTATAATGTAGACTATATCTAAACGTTGTTTAAGGCTTCAGCTAGTTCCGTTTTCTTATTTCTACTTAAAGGGATAGAACGTCCGCTAACTTCAACATTTTTACTGTTGAATTTCTCTACTTTTTCTAAATTGATAATGTATGATTTGTGAATTCTAAGGAATTTATCTTCTGGAAGTTGCTCCTCAAAAGATTTCATAGTTGATAGAATTACAATATTCGCTTCATCGGTAACTAATTTAATATAATCTCCGAGTGCTTCAATCCATTTAATATCATTTAAAATAACCTTACGCTTTTTAAGATTACTTTTTACGAAAATATGTTCTTCATCTTCGTTAGTTTTATTTAACTGTTCGTATTTTGCAACAGCTCTTCTAACCGACGAATCAAACCTAGACATAGTAATAGGTTTGTGTAAATAATCGGTCACATCATAATCAAACGCCTTTAGCGCATAATCAGGTTTTCCAGTAATTAAAATTACTTGTGGTCTATTGTCTAATGATTCGAGTAGGTCAAAACCATTAATAATAGGCATTTCCACATCAAGAAAGATCACATCAATCTCGTTGTGTTTAATTCCGTTTTTTGCTTCTATTGCATTGCTGTACTCGGCAACTAACATTAAATTAGGATGATTATTCACTAATTTTGCTACTGCCATCCGCTGCATGGAAGAATCGTCTACGATTATACTTCTTAATTTCATAAATGGTTGATTTGTGGGGTTAAATCATGGGCAAAGTACCGAAAAAACTCGATGAACTACAACAAAAGATGTGAACATGGCATAATATGTTGTGTATTCAGTAAAAAGCACCATTAAGGTTTGGGTTAAGTTGATTTTAATATATTTTTGTTGATAACTCTAAAACTTAATAACGAAGATTTTAGTTAATTCTTGTGTGAAGTCAGAATTATTATTACTTTTGCGCACTTAAAAATATATTTATATGAATCATTACGAAACTGTTTTCATTCTAAATCCCGTTCTGTCTGATACTCAGATAGAGGAAACAGTTAAGAAATTTGAAGATTTCTTAATTAGCAAAGGTGCCGCTATGGTATCTAAAGAAAATTGGGGCCTAAAGAAATTGGCATACCCAATACAACACAAAAAAAGTGGTTTTTACCATTTGTTTGAATTTACAGCACCTGGAGATGCCATTACTCCTTTTGAATTAGAATTCAGAAGAGATGAGCGTATCATGCGTTATTTAACGGTAAGTTTAGATAAGCATGCTATTTCATGGGCAGAGAGAAGAAGAACAAAGTTAAAAACTAAAGCAAAAGCTTAAGCATTATGTCATCAATAGAACAACAAGCAAAAGGTAAAAAAGATGGAGAGATCAGGTATCTAACTCCATTAAATATTGAGACAAATTCTCAAAAAAAATACTGTCGTTTTAAAAAATCTGGTATTAAGTATGTAGATTACAAAGATCCAGACTTTTTAATTAAATTAGTAAACGAACAAGGTAAATTACTTCCAAGAAGACTTACTGGAACTTCGTTAAAGTTTCAAAGAAAAGTGGCGGTTGCTGTAAAAAGAGCTCGTCACTTAGCATTAATGCCATATGTTGGTGATTTATTAAAATAAAAAGAAACGAACGATGGAACTTATACTAAAGGAAGACGTACAAAATTTAGGTTTTAAAGATGATGTTGTAACTGTAAAAAATGGTTATGGTAGAAATTTTTTAATTCCTAACGGATTGGCTGCTATGGCGACAGTTTCTGCTAAAAAGGTTTTAGCCGAAAACTTAAAGCAAAGAGCACATAAAGAAAAGAAAATTGTTGATGCCGCTAATAAGACAGCAGAAGCATTAAGACAATTAGAAATTAAAATTGCTGCAAAATCTGGTGCAGGAGACAAGTTATTTGGCTCTGTAACGAATATCGATTTAGCAGATGCTATTGCAAAACAAGGACATGAAATTGATAAAAAATATATTTCTATTCAAGGTGGCGCAATAAAAAGAACAGGACCTTACAACGCACAAATCAGATTACATAGAGATGTGGTTGTAGATTTTCCGTTTGAAGTAGTAGGAGAAAATTAAAAACTAAAACTTTTATACTTTTAAAGGCTGTGCAATTTGTACAGCCTTTTTACTTTTGCATAAATTACATCATTAAATAGTTAGTATAGTAGCTTAAAAGTAATAATCGATTCATTAGGTAATGAAATATTCAAGACTTACAAAACAACAATTAGAAGAACTGCATCAAGAGTTTATTAACTTTTTAGCAACACAATCTATTACAGGCGACGAGTGGGAAAGTATTAAAAAAGAAAAACCGGCGGTAGCTGAAGAAGAATTAGATGTCTTTTCTGATTTAATATGGGAAGGCGTTTTGGCAAAAGTTCAGTATGTTGAGAATATCTCAACGCAACAAATGCATTTGTTTTATTTAACAGATAAAATAATGAAACTAATTTCTGTAAAAGTGATGAATCCAGAAATAGACCTGACAACCGAAGTTGGTTTTGCTTGGTTTCGTAAAAACTGGCAGTCCGATTTTGTGGAATACCTAACAGCATCTAAAATGTACACGGCCGATAAAAACCTAGATAAGTTTAAGTTAATTCAACAAGGAGCGGTCATTACTAAGGGAGAATTGTACCAGTGGTTCGAAAAAGTAATTTCTTAATTGATTAATGATTTAATGCAGTAATGTAAAAATGTAACAATTGTTTAATTTTAAGATGTTATTAATAATAAGCTAAATTGTCAGTTCGAGTTTTTTTTGCGTACAGTAACGAAGCAAAAAAGTATCGAGAACTTTGTTTGGATTAACTAAAAAAAATGAACAAATTTAATTTATAGAAGCAACTATCGAACAATTCAACTTTAAACCTGAAACTAAAATAAAAAATGGCTCAAAAACCATCTATACCTAAGGGAACAAGAGATTTTACACCAGCAGAGGTGGTAAAGCGTAATTATATATTCGATATTATTAAAAAGAATTTTCAGACCTATGGTTTTCAACCTATTGAAACACCATCTTTTGAAAACTCTGAAACACTTATGGGTAAATATGGCGATGAAGGAGATCGTCTGATTTTTAAGATTTTGAATTCTGGAGATTATTTGAATAAAGTAGACGATTCGCTTTACAATAAAAAAGATGCTAACACATTAACTTCTAAAATCTCCGAAAAAGCACTACGTTATGACCTAACTGTGCCCTTTGCGCGTTACGTAGTAATGCACCAAAATGAAATTGACTTCCCTTTTAAACGCTATCAGGTTCAACCTGTTTGGCGAGCAGATAGGCCACAAAAAGGTCGTTTTCGCGAATTTTTTCAATGTGATGCTGATGTGGTAGGTTCTGATTCACTTTTACAAGAAGTAGAATTTGTGCAGTTGTATGATGCTGTTTTTGCAGATTTGAAGTTAGAAGGAGTCAACATCAAACTAAATAACAGAAAAATTTTAGCAGGTATCGCTGAGGTTATCGGTGCAAAGGATAACTTGATTGACTTTACAGTTGCCTTAGATAAGTTAGATAAAATAGGGGATGAAGGTGTTAAAAAAGAAATGCTTGAAAAGGGCATCTCTCAAACGGCTATCGATAAAGCCGAGCCATTATTTTCCTTAACGGGAACTAATCTAGAACAACTTTCTGCATTAGAAAATTTATTAGCTAATTCAGAAGAAGGCTCAAAAGGAGTAAATGAGTTGCGTTTTATTATAAAAACTATCGCCGAACTAGAATTGCAAACAGCCAGACTTAGTATTGATGTTACGTTAGCGCGCGGACTTAATTATTACACTGGGGCAATTTTTGAAGTCGCTGCTCCAGAAAAAGTACAGATGGGTTCTATTGGTGGTGGCGGTCGCTATGACGATTTAACCGGAATCTTCGGTTTAAAAGATGTTAGCGGTGTCGGAATTTCTTTTGGTTTAGATCGTATTTATTTGGTCTTAGAAGAATTGGGCTTGTTTCCCGAAGCTATTGAACAATCATTACAAGTATTATGTGTTAATTTTGGAGAAAAAGAAGCTTTAGCAGCATTGAAACTAACGACTCAATTGCGTAAAAACGGAATTAAAGCGGATGTCTACCCGAGCAGTGCTAAAATGCAAAAGCAGATGAAATATGCGAATAATCGTAATGTGCCTTATGTAATTTTAATTGGTGAACAAGAATTAGCAGAGAATAGTTTTGTGGTAAAAGATATGATTAAAGGAAGTCAGCAAACCTATTCAAGTCATCAAGTAAGCGATTTTATAAATTCGCTATAGCTTTTTTTATGGCGATAACAACCATTTTATAATAGTCTGCAGCATGCGGAACATATTTGTGAGTATTGGCTAATCCCCAAGTTTCTTCAGAAAATTGTAAAAGCGAAGTAAGTCGTAAATCGGCTACTTCGCTTTCTTGTATTTTTAAATTTTTAAATGGAATTTTCAACTCACTTATAAATATATGGTGAAATTCGCAATCCAATAAATCAGCATCATGTTTTTGAATCGATTTAAAAACACCAATCTTTTCTAAATCATTTTTGGTAACAGAAAGTCCTATTTCTTCTTCAATTTCTCGTACGGCAGCAGTTTCAACTAATTCTCCAGCGCCAATGTGTCCCGCAACAGAGACATCCCATAGCAGCGGAAAAATTTTCTTGTGTTTACCTCTTTGCTGTAAAAGAATTCGTCCATCAGAAGTAAAAAACCAAACATGAACCGTTTGATGAAAAATCCCTTTTTGGTGCGCCACAGATTTCAAAACCGTTTCACCGGTTTTTGCGCCATCAGCATCTAAAACATCAATTAATTCATCCATATTAATTTGTTTAAAAGCCCTCCCTTCTGGGGAGGGTTGGGTGGGGCTTTCCTCCCCTTCGAGGATGTTTGGGTTGGGCTAAAAATAACTAAAAGTTTCTCCGTCTTTAATAGTTAATAGCGTTTCGTAAATCAATCGAATTACATTTTCCACATCATCTTGGTGCACTGTCTCAACAGTTGTGTGCATATAACGTAATGGTAATGATATAAGCGCCGAAGCTACACCGCCATTGCTATACGCAAAAGCATCGGTATCGGTGCCAGTATAACGAGATGACGCCATTCTTTGAAAAGGTATTTTATTAACTTCCGCAGTTTCTAAAATTCGTTCTCTTAATTTGTTTTGCACCGCTGGGGCATAACTAACTACAGGCCCGGCACCAATTTCGGTATGTCCTTGTTTTTTCTTTTCGATCATTGGTGTTGTCGTATCATGACAAACATCGGTAACTATCGCAACATTAGGTTTAATAGTTTGGGTAATCATTTCAGCACCACGTAGACCAATTTCTTCCTGAACAGAATTTGTAATATATAATCCAAAGGGTAATTTTTTCTTGTTTTCGTGTAAAAGTCTTGCCACTTCAGCAATCATAAATCCACCAATCCGGTTATCAATAGCCCGACAAACAAATTTGTTGCCATTTAAAATTTGAAAAGTGTCCGGATATGTAATTACACAGCCTACATGAACGCCCATTTTTTCGACTTCTTTTTTATCTTTCGCGCCTATATCAATAAAAATATTATCCAATTTAGGAGATTCTTCTTTAGAGCTTTCTCGTGTATGAATCGCTGGCCATCCAAAAATTCCTTTAACAATACCGTTTTTGGTATGGATGTCGACCCATTTTGAAGGTGCTATCTGGTGGTCACTACCACCATTTCTAATTACATAAATTAATCCGTCGTCGGTAATATAATTTACGTACCATGATATTTCGTCAGAATGCCCCTCAATAACTACCTTATATTTTGCGTCTGGGTTTATAACTCCCACGGCGGTACCATATGTGTCCGTAATAAAAGTATCTACATATGGTTTAAGGTAGTTCATCCATATTTTTTGGCCTTCCCATTCATAACCAGTAGGTGATGCATTATTCAAATACTTTTCTAAAAAGTCAATAGATTTTTTGTTTATAATCTTCTTTGTGCTCATTTCTGTATATTTAATCACGAAGTTAGTAATATTCACTTTTATTTAATAAAAATAGACAGTCTTTTGTATTAATTTTGAACGATATTATATTTAACAAAATAATGAGAATTAAAATACTAAGTGTTTTTTTTAGTTTGATATGTTTTTTTGGCTTATCGCAAGAAGAGGAAACACCTTTAGATTCTATAGCTGAAAAAATGATTATTGTAGAGGGCGATTCAATCATGCGAAACTCCATTGATTTAGATGAGTTTTACGTTTTTAGTCAGCTTAAATTCTCTAATTACGATGAAAAGTTAAGGTATTACATTCTTCGAAGAAAAACGCTTAAAGTCTACCCTTATGCAAAGTTAGCGGCTGACAGACTTACGGAGTTAAATGATAGCTTATTAAAGATTACAAAAAATTCAAAAAAAAGAAGATACACTAAAGAAATTCAGCAATATGTAGAAGGTGAATTTTCTGATGAGTTAAAAAAGTTAACACGAACAGAGGGGCAAATATTGATTAAGTTAATACATAGGCAAACAGGTATAACCGCTTTTGATTTGGTTAAGGAGCTTCGCAACGGTTGGCGTGCCTTTTGGTACAATACCACGGCAAAAATGTTTAAGATTAGTATTAAAGAAGAATTTCATCCAGATCTGGTGCATGAAGATTATTTAATTGAAGATATATTACAACGTGCCTTTTCTGAGTTTAGGTTAGAAAGGCAAAAGTCCGCATTGAATTATGATTATTCTTCTTTAAGTAATAAATGGACAGTTGATAAAAAAGAGAACAAATAGTTTGTGTATATAAAGATAATCAACTATTTTTAATCCCCTAATTATTTTAACGAATGACATTTTAGTATAAGTTGCGACTGACTTTTTAAAACATTTTTGTGTCTTTTTAAGGAAGTATTTAAATTCTAAAAAAAAGTTTATTTTTTTTGATGTTGTAAGGTGTTGTAAATAAGGTA
>JANQTG010000114.1:0-806 GCA_030731855.1 Cellulophaga sp.
GGATTAAAGGAAGTACTTTTCTGTACTACTAAAACCAACTTAAGCGTCGTTTTTTATTTTAATAGTAAGAAGAAAAGGTATTTTAAAGATTTTTTTAATCCAAATAACTATCTTTTTGGTTAGATAATATAACTTGATCAAAAGTAAAACCAACCCGCCAGTCTGTTCTTAAAAAATTATCCATAAACCGAGAAAAAGAGTTAAACCCCCTAAATTTTTTTATATATTCTAAATTCTTAAACGGAATCCAAAGGGTTTCACAGAAACTTGTACTTCAATTAAAGATAAATAAGCGATCATTAAACATATTAGGTGAAGCACAAATTCTAATTTCGCTCTAGACGAAGGGATATCCACCACAAACAACATACTTTACAACATCTACCGATCTTGAAGCCATCGTAATTTAATGTGCTACGACATAAGTAGTAATTATTGTTATCCTATAAAATGGACTTTACGTATGCTTTTTAGGTTATTTTAGTTTTTAGTTGTTGTTTATTTTCAAGATAAGCAGCATTGGAGTTGAGTTTTTGGAAGCTTTCTGCTCTGTTAATGTCTGTTATTGGAATAAAAACAAATGTAGAACCGTTTCAATTGTCGCCTTCACACATTTATTTGTCTTTTTTTGAAGTCTAGGTTCAAAAAAAAGGAAAACCTTGAGTATAGAAGATTTTTTTTAATATTTTTCGCAAATAAAAATCAACCTAAATAAGCTATTTTTTTTGATTGTAAAAAAAACATAACAAGCTGATTTTTTTAAATTTAAAAGTTATTTTTCTAAGGTTGCAGTTAAGTTATTAACC
>JANQTG010000114.1:816-4380 GCA_030731855.1 Cellulophaga sp.
TTAAATTAGTTATGCCTTTTGAAATCTTTTAGATAATTTTACGACACATTAAAGAAAATGCAAATTTTAGAAACCAATTCAACCATAATACAACAATATAAGACGCTTGTTAAATCGATGAGTTCGGATGAATTTGTTACAAAATCGAAGCTCTTGGAAGGTGCTACCATTGGTCAGCATGTAAGGCACGTTTTGGAATTTTATATGGAACTTATAAAGGGATGTGATCTTCATTGTGCCGAGGTTTGTTATGATGACCGAAAACGACATTTAGAGTTGGAAACCAACCAAAGTTTGGTTACTAAAACCTTTGAGGGTGTGGAAAAAGATATTTTTAATGCAAACCTTGATAAACCGATCGTAGTGTGTTCCAAACATACCTCGGACGAACACATAAAAACAAAAAGCGAATCTTCTTTTCATAGAGAATTAGTGTACGCCATGGATCATGCCATACATCATATGGCTATTATTAAACTGGCAATGAAAGTAGAGTTTCCACATATTAAACTGAATGAAAATATGGGCATTGCGCCGTCAACCTTAAGAAACAGGAATTTATGTGCACAGTAAGCTACGTTCCCCATGCGGTAGATTCTTTTTGTCTAACATCAAGCAGGGACGAAATGCTGGTTCGTAAACCTGCTTCCGATCCCGATCTGTATGAATTTGGAACAACACAAATATTGTTTCCCAAAGACCAGGAAAAAGGTGGTACTTGGGTAGGCAGCAGTAGTTTAAAAACTACCTTATGTTTGCTTAACGGTGCCTTTGAAAATCACGAGCCGTGCGATAGCTACAGAATGAGCCGTGGCCAGTTGGTATTGGATGTTTTTAAAACCCAAAACGTACTAAGCTTACTTAGAGAATATAATTTTGATGGCATAGCGCCCTTTACATTGATTATTATAAGAATTAAGGATAGCATAAGATTACATGAGTTTAGGTGGGATGGAAGTACTACCCATCTTATAGAATTAGATGGTCAGGATACACATATTTGGTCATCCTGTACCTTGTATTCAAAGGAAGATGCTCGCAAAAAGGAACATATTTTTCAAGAAAAAGTGACATACGATAATTCCTTCCAATCCGTATTTAACTTACACGAAAATGGAATTCCAGAGAACCCGAATTTGATGAGATATACGCAGAACCCCGCATATAAAACAAAGAGCATCACCCAGATCGTTGGCAATAAGGAATCTGCTGTAGTTAAACATAAGCATTTGGATGGCAACAAGGTAAGCGAAAAGGTAATTTTTTACGATACTATTTATGCAGAATAAAGCATCTTTTGTAGCTATAGCATGGCCGGAGACCCTTGTTATCCAGGAAGGGAAATGGTACGATACGCCCATGAAATGGTTAGGGCTTATTAAAAACGGGTACTACCAAGCGGGGCATGCCGCCTTTGTACTGGTAAACCACGAGAAAAACGTATTTGAATACTATGATTTTGGCCGCTATCATACCCCTTTCAAACAGGGAAGGGTAAGAAGTGCCCAAACGGATCCTGAGTTAACCATCCGGACAAAACCCATGATTAGCGATGATAAAATTGTAAATCTTGAGGAAATGCTCGTGGAACTGCAATCAAACGATGCTTGCCATGGCGATGGAAAACTTTTTGCCTCGATCTTGTACGATATAGATTTGCAAAAAGCCGAGAACTTTATCAAAAAGCTCCAAGATCTTGATAGTTTACCTTACGGACCCTTAAAAATGGGGGGTACAAATTGTTCCAGATTTGTCTGCCAAACTGCCCGTAAGGCCACACGAAACCCAGTAATTAAAGTATTATTGGCCCTGCCCTATACCTTTTCGGCAACACCCATGTTCAATGTGCGTGTTATAAACAGTACATCAAGAATTCATGTAGTACAGGGTGAAAATATGAATAGCATCGGGCGACTGATCATAAATTGGTCTAAAAACCTATGAATAGAAACGAACAAGGCATATTATTGGCACCTGACCGTGCCCTAGGCATTTCGGAGAAGGCCTTGTGGTTGGCAGGACAAGGGTCCGGTTCTTGGTTTGAGTTAATGGGTACGGAAGACGAAAAGATTGTTCAGATCAAAAGATATTCGCCAACAGGATTTTTAGAATTTGACAGCAGATTTGAATTACAGGGTAACCTGAATTTCACACCTAAGGAGCCGTATGCCTTCGATTATCCCTCTCACTTTAAGCATTGTACTTTGGTTCAGCATGGGCAAAAGTTCAAATTTGTAAATTGTACCGTCTAGACAGTGGCCGTTTAAAATATGAAAAACAAAAACTAAAGTGTCATGAAGCCTTTCTTTCTTTTTTTTATGCTAGCCCTAACAGTCAACGCCCAAGAACATAATTTGGATAATGGATTCATTGCCGAAGGATACGATGTGGTTGCCTACTTTCAAGGTGCCGCCAAAAAGGGCAATACAGCATATGTAGTAAACTATAAGGGTGTAAAGTATAAGTTCCATACGGAAGAAAATAAGGCAACTTTTGAAGCAGACCCTGAAAACTATATTCCCCAGTACGGCGGATGGTGCGCATACGCCATGGGAAAAGATGGCTCCAAGGCCGGTATCAATCCCAAAAGATTCGAAATAAGGGATGGTAAATTGTATTTGTTCTACGATGCCTTTTTTGTCAATACCCTGGATAAATGGCTTAAAGAAGATACAGAAAAACTGAAGGCCCAGGCAGATAAGCATTGGAAAGTGCAATAAAATGAATACTCGGTTGGTTCCGCTAGTATAATGGTATCCTGTTCATGTTTTTATAAACTTCACTTACTTGATTTTAGGCTGTCTCGGGTACGCTGCTATCCTAAATTCTCGATTTTAAAATAATCGTGGAATGCCGTAATTAGGTTTTTTGGGCTTAAAATACTTGTTAATAGCTTTTGAAGTATGTCAAAAATAAAGATCGAGTGCTTATCTGGCAAATCATATTTTTTTTAATGAGCTAATTTTAGCTTGTTTCGTAAGCGTTGGAAATTATGGCTAATGTTTAAGCGTCCTACTATTTTTAATGTATAAATAGTAATTTGGTTTAAAGGGTTATCGCCCCTTACTACCTTCTCACTCCCAATTCTACTCGATCATTTACCTATAAATTTTACCTTCTTTCAATTTTTTTTCTAACGTTTCGTCACCGTTAATTCGGCAAAAAAGGCGCTCTTCAAAGAGTAGTTAGTATCCATTTAAATATTAAACCTAGTGCCAAAAATTTGTTACTCCAAATCCTTCAATTGAATCGCTAAGGCTTTGGTAGAAAGTTGTACTTCAATTAAGGATAAAATAAGCGAAGTCATTAAGCAAATTAGGCTTACCATGAATACTAAATTTGCCCAAAAACGAAGTTCTATGTAAATTAAAAACATGGTAATTACCGCCAATAAAAAACTTAAAATGGCCACAGCTTGCATATTTTTAATAATAGTTAGCCGTTTACTAAGTTTTTTTACCTGTAAGCTTACCGATGAGGAACCAGTTTCTTTAAATTTTTGATGCAACTGCCGAATTAAAGCAGCAATAGCCAAATACCTAGCATTATACGCAAGCATCGTTA
>JANQTG010000115.1 GCA_030731855.1 Cellulophaga sp.
TTCACTTATCGTATATATTTGCATTATAACGATAAAATGAATGACTTGTAAGTAAGCCCCAAAAAACTTACATGTAAAACCTACAAAGTACAGCTATGAAAAAAATGATGACTACCCCAGTCCTTCTTGCCGCATTCTTATTGTTTTGCAACAGTGCTTGTAACAAAGATACTAACTTTATCAGCGAGGTGTTACTTATTGAAGAGGAAGTTATTGATACTGTTAGCGACACAGTAACACCCCAAGATACTATTAACAATACCGGCACAGGTGACAGAATACCTACCGCAAAAAAAACAAATGGTGCTACCTATTGCGGCCCCTATACCGTTTCAGCTCCTTTAGTACTAAGTGGGTTAAAGGATACCATCATTAGAGGATTAAAAATTTCAAACCCAACAGGAGCCGCTATTAGGATTGTTAATTCTGAAAATGTTATCATAGAGGAATGCTTTATACACAATTCTAAAGGGAATGGCGTTACTATAGGTGGTGGTTCCAAAAATATTACGGTGCGTAATGTGCGAATGGATTCTGTATCTACCGGTGTTTACGCCCAAGATAGTTATAGCATTGTAGTTGAACATATTGAAGTTAAAAACGTTTTCGGCCCTAAACCAAGGGGACAACTCGTACAATATAATCAAGTGAGCGGCGCTGGCAATAAAATAAATTATAATATTCTAGAAAATATTGAAGGAGAAAGTTATGGAGAGGATGCCATAAATCTTTTTAAAGCTCATGGAACCGCTGAATCGCCTTTAGAAATTTTTGGAAACTGGGTTCGCGGTAAAACACCAAGCCTTACTGGTGGTGGAATCATGACTGGAGATGCAGGTGGAAGCCATATTTGGGTAAAAGATAATATAATAATTAATCCAGGAGGCTACGGCATCGCTATCGCTAGTGGAACTAACATTACCATTGAAAATAATTATGTTTATTCTGATGAAATGGGTACGCAATGGAATCCTATATACGTTGCAAATTGGTCTAGAGGAGCTTGCTCTAACAACATTATTAGAAATAATAATGTCCATTGGAAAACCACAATAGGAACTTTACAAGTGATGAAAAATGTTGGAGGTTGTGGAATAATTGAAGGTTGGGATACAAATAATTTAAAAGCCAATTTTGATGCTTCTATTTTACCACAAAATATTCTTTTAAACTGTAATTAAAAATTGATATTTGGATAAAAAAAGGGGGAAACATTAATGTTTCCCCCTTTTTTATTACTTTGTTTTAAAAACTAAACACTTAATCTCCATAATTATACCCGTATTTGTTACCGTATGCCAAATTATTTACTTTCACATCGTTCACCACCAAGCTTAAGTTATTTAATTTACCCGTTTTACGAACGTCGTTGACAAATTGTAAAGATTCCTTTTTAGTTACTTCAGAGCGTACTATAAACAAGGTAACTAAGGCATATTTGTTGATTAAGAAGGTATCAGCCACCAACAAAGCGGGCGCTGTATCCACCACCACATAGTCAAAATCGTTTTCTAACTGCTTAAACATGTCTGCCATAGGTTCCATCTGAAATAATTCTGCTGGATTCGGGGGAATAGACCCTGAAGGTAGTATTTTTAAATTCTCGTGAATTTCAGCATTTTGGTATAGATGACTCAATTCTTGTCCTTTGTTGACCAAGTAATCACTAATGCCAAACACTTTTTTCAATTTGGCATCATAGCGTTGCAACTGAGGGTTTCGCAAATCGCCACCCACCAAAATTACTTTTTTGCCAGACAGTGATAAGGTGATCGCTAAGTTTACGGCTACAAAGGTTTTCCCTTCGCCCTTTGTCGTAGAAGTCACAAAAATTGTTTTCCCTCCCTTATCCTTTTTATCGTGGATCATGGCATATTGCAAATTGGCCGATAAAATTCGGAAGGACTCCGCCAATACAGACCGATCGTTTTTTTGAATAAACTCGTTATCTTTTCTCGCTAAACGCGGTAATTCGGCCATAATGGGAATGTTCTTTGCTTTTTTCTCCACGTCAGCCCTACTTTCAATTTTATTATTTAATAATTCTTTACCTCTAATAATCCCAATTGGGATTAAAAACCCTAACAACAAGGCCGCTCCTAAGACTATTTTAGGGCTAGGAGAAATGCTACCATTGGTACTATAGGCATGATCTACAATTTTTGCCTTGGGTGCTGTTACAGACAAGGCTAGGGTGTTTTCCTCCCTTTTTTGCAATAAAAAGAGATACAAGGTTTCTTTAATGCCTTGCTGCCGTTCAATACCCCTAACTTGGCGCTCCTGTCCTGGAATTTTTGCCATTTGAAAGCCCAAGGAACCTATTTTACGACGTAAATTATCTTCTGCCACCATTAAATTATTTCGGGTACTCTCTAGGTTAGACTTTAAATTGCCTTTTAGTTGGTTAATTTGGTTCGAGAGGTTCTGAACCACTGGGTTTTGTGCCGTAGAGCTTGTTGCTAACCTATTGCGTTCAATTACCAGTGAATTATATTCTTGAATTAATTGGTTTGAAGTCGATTCTTCTAAACCTAAATTAGAAGGAAACAGATTATAACTATCATTGTCTGCATAATTTAAAATCGACTTAGTCAACTCCAATTGCGTTTCTATTTGTTGTTGTTCTTTGTTAAAATCGCTTATGTTTTGTACCAGCATGCCAGATTCTACCCCAATGTCGGTTAGCCTGTTGTTCTCTTTAAAATTTTCTTTTCCTGATTCTACCGAATCTAGCTCTACATTGATGATTTGCAAACGTTCATCGATAAAATCGGCAGTATTTTTGGCAATTAAGTTTTTATCTTCAATGGCTTCTCTGTTGTATTCATAGACCAACTGATTTAAAAT
The DNA here is from genome assembly GCA_030731855.1 of Cellulophaga sp. GTDB lineage: Bacteria > Bacteroidota > Bacteroidia > Flavobacteriales > Flavobacteriaceae > Cellulophaga. The sequence goes on from JANQTG010000115.1 coordinate 2,848, forward strand.
ATCTTCTGCTTTTTTCTTTACGCCATCTTCTAAACTCAATTCAATCAAGGTAGATTTTTCTTCAATCACCTCCACGGACAATTTTTTCGCATACGCTTCTGCAACACCTTCTAAAGAAACAAAAGTAACCAACACCGTTTTCCAATCACCAGCATACAAAGCATCGTCCATATTTTTTTCAATGGTTAAATCAGCAAAACCCAATTCTACCGCTGCTCCGTAAGCAATCGTTTTTGTTGCAGCCGTATTTTCATTGATAAACTCAAAAGTAGCGGTATCCTTTTTGCGAATGCGATACGAATTTTCTTCATTAAAAATAGCTTTTTCTAATGCCTTATCATCAAAACGCAAAAGAGTTACTTTTATAGGAGTATCCTCATAGAGTTCTTTGGTGATAATAGAAGTATCGTCATAGTAGCCTACATTCAAATTCAAAGCCTTAACCGTATTAAACATAAGCCGATTAGATCTTAGCAAGCCCAATTCGTTAGAAATTTTGCTAGATTTTAGCCCTGAAAAAACATCGATATCCATCACCGATGATGATCCACCCGTAGCCGAGCCGCCTTCTTCATCATTGATAATAATACTGGTTACCGTCATGTATTTTTTCGGTGCCAATTTTAAATAAGCGACAGCAGCCGCTCCTGATAAAAGAAGTACAAAAATAAACCAAGGCCAATACCTAAGGTATCTTATAACTACTTCTCTAAGATTAAAATCGCTACCTTCCTCTGTTACGGGTAAATATTTATACTCTTCTGTTGCCATACATGTACTATTTAATAAAATAATTAAGAATTTAAGTGAAATGGAATTATTGCTGAAATGTATTATTTGATTTTTAATTTTCTACTTTTTAAAACTTTACTATCAATAAGCACTTTCTTCGCCCTTTAGGGCATTTGCCACGGTATAATAAATAATTCGAAGGTCTAGTTCAAGAGACCATTTTTCCATATAAAAAATATCATAGCGTACTCTATTCACAATGTCCGCCTTTTCAATAATTTCACCGCGGTAGCCTTTAATTTGTGCTAAGCCCGTAATCCCAGGTTTTAAAAAATGCCTCACCAAGTATTTATCAACCGTTTTTTCATATTGTTCGGTATGCAATTTCATGTGGGGTCTAGGGCCTACAACGCTCATATCACCTTTTAACACATTAAAAAATTGTGGCAACTCGTCGATACTGGTTTTGCGTAAAATACGCCCTAAGCGTGTCACTCGCATGTCATTTTTAGTCGCCATAAGGGTGTCGCAATCGCTACTCTTCGTCATCGATCTAAATTTGTAACACCAAAAAGTGCTTTTATTTACCCCATGCCGTTGTTGTTTAAAAAACAAAGGCCCTTTAGAATCAAATTTCATTAAAAACCATACCAAGGGCACTAACCAAGAAAGTACAAAGATAACCGCTAAAGTAGAAAAAATCACGTCAAAAATACGCTTTATCACGTTGGCGTATTCTAAATCTAACGGGGAAGCTCGTAAATTTAAAACAGGTACTTCTCCATAGAGTTCTAGAGACATGGCACGTGAAAACAATTCTTTGTTGTCCGGGACAATTTTAATTTTTTTAAGACTACGATCCGCAATTCGCATCAATTCTCTTATTTCGCCTTGCGATAAGCGTGAAGCCATACAATACACCTCATCTACATGATTCTCGAAAATATAGGCATACGATTTTTCTATGGCTCCCAAATACGTTGGGCTATTAGAATCGTGATTATCAAAATAACCCATATAGCGATACCCGTACTCACGAGTGTCAAAAATTCTTCGTAATTTTTTTAGGTTTTTGTCTCGGCCAATCACTACCACCCGTACCCCCGTATTAAATCCTTTTCTACGGTACAAATTTCGACCCCAATAAAAAAAGATTCTAAAAATGGTGAGCATCAAACAAATGATGAGATACACCATAAATAGGTATGATAATTCGTAAGGGTTTTTACCTAAAAAGGTAAAAGAGGTAAAAAAGACTAGACCGTAAATTAAAAAAAGTTTTAGAAAATTTTTAAAATTAGTAGCAAAACCCTCCCTACGCGCTGTGGGGTAAAAATTGATGCTATAGGTAACTAAAAACCAAGATATATTATAGAACAATACACTCAGCAAATGACTGTACGTTTCTGGGGTAAACCAATACAATATAATATTTATGCTCACTACGTGAAACACAAATGAAAGCGGAATGATGAAATAAGATTTCTTCATAAATTGTATGTTTAGTTGATACTTGTAATTAATGGTTCCATGTTAGCTTAAACGCCATGAGAACAAAAAAGTTGGTGAAGTATGCTTATTTTTTTTGTGGGACTTAAATTTTTTTTAATAGAGGATTAATGGATGTTTAACGTTTCAGTTTTTTTTAAATTTTGCTGTAGCTAAGTATCCTAAAAAAACAAAGCCATTGGTTACATACCGAGTGTACATGCGTTTAGGCTCTTTCACGAATCTTCCCAACCATTCTAGTCCCAAATTTTGCCAAATTTTGTTGGGTCGTGCAACGGTGCCTGCATAAAAGTCGAAAACTGCCCCAATCGCACAAATATAGCCAGCGTCTAAAAGTTCTTTCTGTTCAAAACTCCATTTCTCTTGTTTTGGAGCGGTCATCCCTATAAAAAGCACATCAGGTTTAAAGGTATTTACCTGATTTAACATCGCTGCATTATCTTCGGCACTAAACGCTTTTTTAAAAGGTGGCGAAAAAGTGCCTACTTTAATATTTGGATATTCTAAAGCCATTTTGGCTTTTATTTTGTCTAAAGTAGCCACAGATGCCCCTAAATAAAAACAAGACCCTTTGGTTTTTTCTAAATGCTGTAAAAAATGTGCATGGAGGTCGGCTCCTGCAATTTTTTTTATCTTTTTTCCATATAAAAATTTTGCCGCAAAGGTTATCCCAACACCATCGGGTAAAAGTACATCAGAAGCTTTCAAGGCCTTTTTAAACGCTGCATCTTTTTCAGCCAAACAATAGGAATATTGATTAAGAGTATTAATCACTATTCCATGACCTATTGGAAGCTTATGTAGCGTATCTGCAAATACCTGATAATTTAAACATTTTAAAGTAGAAAACGTGTTCATAAAATATTTTTAAGAATTATTAGAATCTTCAACTGGTGTTCCTGCTACGCCTTTATACATGCCTTTTGACGCTAAAAATTCTTTTTCTAAAATAAGGTGTTGCTCTTTATCTTCTTCTGTAGCAAAACGAGAAGCTATTTTTTTTGCTGGGTTACCACCATAAATAGTGTAAGGTTCTGTACTTTTAGTGAGTACTGCACCAGCGGCAATAATGCAACCCTTTTTAATGGTTAAACCGCTCATGATTATAGCTCCGTAGCCCACCCAAACATCATCTTCAATAATTGTTTTACTGTTAAGACCCTTCCAGTTATAATCTTTGTCTCTAATTCTTGAGGCTAAACGAGTGGGTACGCCCAATTGTTGGTAATGATGATCGTACTTACCGACAATCGCAACATTATTAGCAAAAATAACATTGTCGCCAATAATACAATCAGCTTCTATTTGAGAACCTCTACCAATATAAAAATTGTTGCCAATAATCAATGTTTCCCTTGCCCATAGATATACTCTTAAGCCGGCATACATATTTTTACCAATACTGTAACGACGCCATTTTACCTTTCGCAGGTAATAAAATCGGAGTCTTTTAATATTTTTTATTAACATACATATCATCCTTTAAGTATCGTTTCTAATTTAGAGCGAATACGTGCCATGATGCCCATTTTAGATTGAAATTTCTTTTGATAATTTGCACTTATTTCCACTGGCATTGGAAAGTTAAATTCCATGGAATGTTTTTTGTCTAAAAAAGGAAGATATCGCTTTCCTGATCCGCTGGTATGTGTAGCAAATTCATCAAAACCGTCATTATAAATTTTAGAACCCAACGGGTATAGCGTTAAACCTCCAATGGTAAACTGGTGATAAAACCAACGTATGGCCCATGAATCTAATTTACCCGTCATTTGTTTATCTAGCATGGCATTTAAATCTGAGCCCCCTTTAGCGAATTCTTTACGAGCTTTTTTATTAGCAGCAAATTCAGGGTAAGATGCTACATCCCAATCTACCTTTTCCCAACGATTACGCCATGTGGCCCAACCCCATGACCAACCACGATTTAAGAAATACAAGTGATTCGGATTTTGATCTTTTAACCTAAGATCAAAGGAGTATCCAGAAATCGAAAATAATTTCTCTTGTTCTTTATAGGTTGTTAGAGCACTATTCATATACGTTAAAAAATTTGGTGTCGTTAATAAGTCATCTTCTAATACAATAACCTGATCAAAACGCTCCATAACTTTAGTTACTCCGCTAATAATAGAATTTGCCAAGCCTTTGTTCGTTGGCGCTTCTGTTATATGTACTGTTTTAAAACCATCAACTGTTTTTAAGAATGTTCTTATTTCCTCAATAATCTGCTGATCCTTTTCATATTTGGCACCATCTGAAAAAATAAATAAGTCCGATTGAGCGGCTAAATCATTAACTTTTAAGGCTGCAATTGTATTTTTTAAAGCTGCAAGTCGTTTGTATGTAAATAGTAATATTGGGGCGGTTACTGTCATTATTTTTAATAATTAAGGTTTATGATCGGTTAATACTACGTTTTACTTTACTTCTATTGAAGCTTTCAAAATAGCACTCATTCGCTCCTCGAATGTATGTAAGGTGTATAGTTTATTGTACCTTATTTGCCCTAAAGTGCCCATTTTTAAACGTTCTTTAGGGTTTTTTAACATAAACTCCATAGCGTTTGCTAAAGCTATTACATCCTTTTGCTTTGTTAAAATACCAGTTTCGTTTTCTAACACAATCTCCGAAATTGCGCCCTCAGGGGTCGATATTACGGGAAGCGCAAATTGCATGGCTTCTAAAAGCACTAAAGGAAAACATTCGTTATGATAATAGGTTGGTAGTACAAATACATCCGCATTTTGGAAAAACTTTATTTTTTCTTCGTCGTATTTTTTCCCGTGAAGCCTTATTTCATTTTGTAAACCTAAAAGCTTTATTTTGTGTTTAAAATCGGCTTCAGGTACATCTGACCAACCACCAATAAAATCGCATTGAAACTTTAAATTCTTAGCTTTAAGAATGGCGCAAGCTTCCAATAATTGAAAAACTCCTTTTTCTTCCATCATATTTGATAAAAATAAAAATTTACAAAAGTCCGATGCATCTTTGGTAGCTGATGTATTAAAACTAGTTAGCTCAATTTTAGGAATGCCATTATTACAAATATATACCTTATTTTCAGGTACATATTTTTGAATATCCTTATAAAGCGTGGGGGCTAATAAAATAGACTGAGTGTTTTTAAATACAAATTTATAGAGTATATGATTAAACCAGTTTTTACTACTTTGTGCAACACCTTTATTGTGGAAATGAAATATAATTTTAGACTTATAAAGTTTTAGTAGCATAACCACTAAAAAATCTTTATAATATCCTGGTCCTTTAGCTGTTAAGGTCATGTAACAAAGATCGTACTTGTTGGTACGTAGGATGCCCAATACTTCTTTTAAAATATTCCAGATCACATTAAATTTTGCTGCGTTAAACTTACCTATCTCCTTTAAATCAAATGCTGCACTTAAATTGATATAATCTGCATCAAAATGTTCATTAATTATAGTGCTGTTCTTTATATACTGCCCTACCATAGCAGCACCATCAATAGGTGGAGGAATATGAAGAATAAATAATACTTTTGGTTTCATCTTGGTTTAATCGTAAAAGGTGTAGCTTTTTTGGTTTGTTCGGTGTTGTTTAAAAAGGCGCTTTATGGCTATTCCAAATTGACTTATTGAGTTATGAATAGCTTTTAAAAATATATATTTAGCGTCCCAAAATAATTCTTATTTTACTTAACACACGCGTTTTAAGACTATAAGGTCTAATAAATTGATTCACTATACATTGGGTTAACGCAACGTTATCTTTAAAATTAAAATTTTGCTGATTGGTCGCATCCAAGGCTGTGGCAAAACGCAATTCTAATTTGGTATTATTAGTGTTTGTAGCCTGTGCTGTAAAACCTATATTCACTATTTTTGACTTCTTAGGAAATACGGTATATAAATTATGTTGAAATTGATGAAAACACCACCGAATAGCCCAAGAATCTAACTTCCCTTTCATTTGTTTTGCGAGCATACCAGACATATCAGAACCCATTCGGTTAAACCTTAATTGGGCTAAAAAATTAGTTTTGAATTTCTTATAGCCTTTTACTTTCCAGTCTACCCCTTCCCATTGTTTACGATAAGTCGCCCAACCCCATGAACTTGCACGTTGCGTAAAATAAACATCATAGGTATAGTCGTCTGGAAAATTTACAGATGGAGAATATCCCGCAATTGAAAAAATTTCTGGCCGATCTTTATAATACTCTAATGCACTATTCATATACACTAAAAAATTAGGACTACTAATTAAATCATCCTCAAGAACAATAATACGGTCAAAGGTTTCAAAAACCTTACTTACGCCCAAAATTATAGAGGTAGCTAAACCTTTATTGCCTTCTGATAATACGATAGTAACATTTTCAAAGCCTGTAATAGTTTTTAAAAAGTCTCTAACTTCTTGTACCAATTTTTCATCTTTTGGGTGGCCTGCTCCATCAGAAAAAATATATAATTCTGACTGTTGCGCCCATGTATTCTTTGCCAAAGAAGCTATAGTGGCCTTTAGTGGCTCTAGGCGTTTATAAACGAAAACAGCAATTGGGGCATTTGGCATACAATTAAAATATAAGGCTCAAAAAAGGCTTTTTACTCGCTGATTAAAAGCAACTATTAATGATTATATTTTTCTACTCCTAGTTTTGCTAAGGTTGCTTTAACGACAGTTTTAGCCCATTCTTTAGCACTTGGCGGATTCACAGGTTGTGATAGTACCTCTGGCCATAACTTATGTATAGTGTCTCTATATAATTGATAATTATTAGGTTTAGAGCGATATTTTGGATCAATTCGCAACATAATATCCAATAATTCCCGATTATTAAAAGGCGTAAAGGTATCATGAACGATATCCCATTCTAATTGGTTCTGTGTTTGCCAGCTACCTGTGCTTACTTCCCAATGAAATAGATCTAGAATTGGATAGCCAAAATTAGCCTTTGGATCATTAATTTCATTGAACCAATCGTGCATACGTTTTTCTATAAACGGGATCCCTTTCCAGTTAGGATTATAAGCTAACATATCGGCACCTGAGTTAATTTCAGGATGTTTTCCTGATCTATAAAAATAACATTTACCTGTTTCAGAGCAACTTCCTTTTATGGCCACACTACCCTCTTTTAAGTTCTGAGATATACCATAGGCAATAAAGCCCCAGTCGTCTAAATGCGCCATATCCGAATTTTGCTCATATATTTTGGCAAACTCTTTATCTACAGGAATTTGGCAGTCCATTACCTGATGATTAAAGTGCATGATTTTATTTAATTTGGCTGGTACGCTAATATCTCTAGAAGCATTGGTCATATCCCTATACTTCAGAGTATAAAACTGCATATCATTTTTTACAGGTTTACAAGCACTTAAAATAATTCTGCTGTCGAAACCCGCGGTTACCCCTAGGGCAAGCGAATGTTTTTTAGTACCTACTACCAAAATACTTTGTAATAAACTAGTAAATTTATCTAACGAGCTTTTATAATCATTGATAGCATGTGCCTCGTTTGGCCAATACCTTTGTTGCTCCAAGGTATTGGAATCTAAATAGTGATTAGGCACCAAATGATACACATGCTCGTATAGCGAGGTACCGCTTGGAAACCAATTTTCTTTGCTGTTTTTACCATAATCTGATTCAAAGAAACTATGATACTGTTCCCCTTTCGCGACCATATCGCCAACAGCTAATTTTAGCAACAACGGTTGCGACGCTAATTGTATTTTACCTTGATCTTCGGCGTAGAAAAATGAACGAAGCCCACAAGCATAATTAAAAAATAATATACGTTCCGCCGTTTTTACCATTAGCACAAAACGCCCCGATAAACCGTATAAAGTTTCAGCGATATGTTTTGGTATTGGGTTATCAGCAATAGTCGTTAAAATGTCGGTTTCAGTCCGCGAAGCATTTTTTGGATCTAAAACATGACCCAATAGAAGCACTGTTGCTTTTTCGCCTTTTACGGTATATGTTTTTAAATCAGGGTGCGAATAAAGCGTATGTTGCCCAAAGCTTTGGTGGTTCCATGCTTCAAGAGTGGTTATTGGTAGTGTCGTAAGCAAAAATTGCCTTCTAAATTTTAAATTATCCATATGCATCGCTTTATTTTTTAGTAGTTTGCTATTTTAAAACTTTAATGGTTTTAGTTTATGCTATTAGTACAACATTATGTATAATAGCGCGTGGTTATTTCTTTTATTTTACGTTCTAAAGTTTGCTCTTTAGCATATTCATAAGCGTTTTTTGACAATCGTGATAATTCTCCTCTATTTTTGTTAAGGTAAACAATTGCTTCTTGTAATTCTTTGATTGTTTTTTCAGGATTTATAACAGAAGCTTTAAAGCCGCGATCTTTATCGACCATAATACCTTGACCATGAAGATCTAAAGTTATTACAGGTAAACCATAAGCCATTGCTTCAATTAATTGAACACCGCCAGAATCGCGCAGAGATGTAAATAGAAAAGCATGATGACTTGCATAGTATTCCTTCACTTTTTCAAAAGGCACTTTACCTACCCAATGCACTTGTTCTCCTAAATTATATTCTTCTATAGTTTTTAAAAATTCTTCTTTTGTTTCGCCATCACCTACAACAGTTAAGGTTATTTTTGGAAACTGCTTTAATCCTTTCATAACGTCTAAGACTAACAAAATGCCTTTTCGTGGTAAAAAACGACCAACCCAAAGCAGTTTAAAGTCGTCTTCTTTTTTTATAAAATTTAATTTAGTGGTGTCAAAAAAAGAATTTGGTAAAGAAGAATCTAAAAAATGAACTACATTTTTAGCGCCACACTGTTGAGCCATTTTCATTGTATCGGTATTTGAAACTAATATGACCTTCGACTTTTTTACCATACCTCTAAAAGCAGGATTAAAACGCTGTAAAAGCATACTCATTTTCTCTCTCTTTATTTCTGTTGACCAGTGTTGTCCGAAGTAGTTTTTGAAAGCTACTGGTGCCTTTTGAGCGCCACCAGCCGGTCCGAATATTAAAGGGATTGGTAGCCTGTACATAAAAGAACCCTGCTGAAGACTTCCCCAACTTATGTGATGCACCAAATCGCAACCATATTGCTTTTGTATTTTTTTAGCTTTTTTATAGGCAAACCATTGCCAAACTAAGTAATGTAAATACATACCTAACTGAGACCAATAGTACATTCTATTTAAACCAAACGGTAAATCTACATACACAAAATTTAAATTTGAGATTCCTTTTTTTCGCTTTTCAATAGATTTTTTACCACTACTTAAAGTGATGCAGTGCACTTCATGACCATAACGAGCTAATTGGTCTGCCCAATTATAGCCATTACTTGGTTCGGAGCCTTTTGAAGGATCACAAGCGTAAGCAGATACTATTATTTTTTTATTTGTCATTATTTTAAATAGAAGCTTGTCGTTCTTTTAACTTCTTTTTAAATCGATTTACTACTGTAACGACTATTACGTTTAATGTTTTCCACCAACCATCAATACTTGCCGCGAAAGCAATAGGGTGTCGTGTTTTTTCTGATAATTTGTTTAAAGAGGCTACAGAAAGCGCCATTACGTGGCCTAAATTATGTCGTAAAAATGGAAATCCGTGGTTACTCGTTTTAAAAGGTATTCGGGTTAATGCTGCTTTGTTGGTAAGCGAGTTGTATTGTGTAATATCTATTACGGAGTTGGCAGATTGAAAATAAAAATAGTTAGTTTCTGAGTTTAAATAATTTTCGATGACAAAAAATTTAGACCGTTCTTTACCTTCATATTTAAAAAGAATAGGATCTACGCTAGGTTTAGAATTTTTAATGATTAGATTAAGATTTAATTGGGCATTAAATGCATAAACGCGTTGTGCATTTAATAAACTACCAAACAAAAGAGCTGCAAAGCCACCCGCAGAACTCCCAATAGCATACACTTGAAAACCACTAGTTAATTCTTGTAAAAGCTGTAATACTAAATCTGGTGAGTTATATTTTTTATTGATACCTTCTATGTACCATTGTTTTTGAATATCTCTAACAAAAATATGTTTGTGCGCATTTCTAAGAAAATTGCGCTCCCATTCGAATTTATCTTTTTGAAGGATGCTATTTTGAAATGCTTTTGGAGTATTTGGGTAGTACAATTCATTACTGCTGAAGTAAATAACACAAAGCTTTTTATCTACATTAAGACCTTCATGAAATTTTAATTTATAATTATCACGTTCGGTATAAACTTTTTTAACAGCGGCATTATCTATCTGAAAAATTGGCGCTTTTATGTCTTCCATAAACCAGGTATTAGTAAACGTAAATGAATGGTAAAATAGTGCCAAACGGCTTTTTTAATCCCAAAATGCCTTTTGGTGTACACAAAATAATATTTGGGATGACTATTACCCAAAGGCGAATAAAGTGATGCTACTCGCTTTTTGAAAGGTATATCGCCATAACACCATGTTGGTAGTTTTTCATTGGGTTCACAAGTGCCAATATAGTTTCTTGTAGTCACCAAATTAAAACCTTTAGCCATAGCTCTATGTCCGTAGTCAAAATCGCCTATAGCATGTGGATAGATTGGATCTAAAATACCTACTTTTTGATACACTGCATTAGGTATTAGCATACAGTTGCCATTGATATAAAAACAAGTCGTTACTTGCCCATTGGGGATTACTGATTTTCCTTTATTATCTTTAGCCCCATAAGAAAATTCACCCGTTGTAGCACTGCAAAATGCTGCACTTATAACCGCTTTATTTTGTGTTGCATCAGCGCAATACAAAAGTTCTTCAAGTGCATCATCATTTAAAAATGTATCGTCATTTAGGAGCATAAAATAATCAAAACTGCCTTCATCTGTTGCCGTTTTCCAGGCCAAATGCATACCTCTATTCCAATACAAACTTCCAGTACCTTGTATTATTCTTACTTGCGGAAATTCACTTGATATGGCTTCCGATGTGCCATCTGTTGAGCCATCATCCACTAAAAAAACCTTGAGCTCTATGTTCTGAGGAACATTAGAAAACAATTGCTTTAGGCAATGTACTGATTTTTCTTTTCTATTAAAACAGGTAATTAATACCGCAATTTTACGATGCATTATTTTCTATTTTTACTACTCGTGTTTTTTTTAACGTTGCATTTCTATAGCGAACATCAAAAATTCCACGCACCCAATATTTAAATTCTAAATTGGTCATATTTCTAAAAGAAGTAGAAAAACACATGCCCAACAATAGCCATAATAAAATATAAGAAAGGTCAAAACGACTAAAATCTTCTACCCAGGCATATGTCCAACGAAAAGCAATGTACACCCCGAGTATTTTCATGTACCAGCTGTTTGATTTATGTATGGCTAAATAAGTAGCCCGCATAAAAATTAAAAAATATAAAATAACGCCGATAAGACCTGTCCAGGTAAATACATTCAGTATCGAAACTTCGTTTGTATAGCGTTCAAGTTTACCCGTGTTAGTTAACCCTTCAATTTCAGCACCAAATATAACAGAATCATTACCCCTTGCTGGTGTTCTACCTAGTAGCACATAATCATTTTTTATGGCAGAAGCGATAACTTCTATATACAAACCTGTGCGCGTATCCGCTGTTAAATCTTCTTGTTTTCCATCGCTTTGAGTGGTAGTCAAATCTCCTTCCACGTATTCACTGATTTTAAAGATATTGAATTGCCCTGTTAGCCCCAATACAAATAAAACCATGGGTAATACTAAAAATAAAATACGAATTGTACTGAGCATTTTTTTACCAACAAATGGTCTAGCATAATATAAAGAACACAGCGCCATAGGCACAACAAACTTGATAACATTACTCCGCGCTGCCAAACTAGCCGTAGCTGCAAATAGTGCAATAACAATAACCATTGTTTGCCATTTTTTTGTAAGTAAGGGTATAAAAAGTATTAAAATACTTACTGGGATTAAATAAACGCCCCATGCTAAAGAATCTGTTATTACAGCAAACAACACAAAAGCTGGTAATAGGTATTTAATGTATTGGGCAAATATTAATTGTACTATAAGCCTGTTGGCGCTAATATAAATAGTCAAAGGCAATAATAAAATAAAGCCCATGGTAAATAAATTTTTCCATTCCCAATAATTTTCGGCAATAAAAACACCTCTTACAATACAGATAATATTCCAGTATAAGTATAAAAAAATAACTAAATTATGATAGCTTTTAGCATCATAAAAATTTTTTTTTAATCTAAAAATAGCAATCAGAACCATCAAGTTAATGCCCCACCATAAAAAGGTGGTACCCAACGGAAAAATACTCCATGGAGAAACTGTTTGTACTGCTACTAAAAACAATAAAACAGTTAAAAGAATTTTAAGCCTACTGGTAATTAACATATTATATTTTAAAAATTTAAAATATGGATTAAGTTTTAATATTATTTAATTTATTGGGAATACGTATTATTTAAAGAATTAAGTAATAAGCGATTCAAAAATTGAATTTTGCTAATGAATTATATAAAATTTTGGAATCTAACTTTTATACAATGTCAATATGCCATTTACTCCCTTTTCAATTGTAAATGTTTCTTTAACAAACTTTTCAGCATTTGACGCCATTTTAAAACTGATTTCTTTATTGTGGTATAAATACAATATTTTATCCGCCAATTCTAAATGGCTTTCCGAAATTAAAAAACCATTATTATTATTATTTATTAAATCCTTTAATCCTACTACATCATACAAAATAGAAGGTTTTCTGCAGGCCATTGCTTCAATTGCTGCATTACCCAAACCTTCAAAACGAGAAGGCATTAAATATAAATCGGATGCTATCAAATAATCCCTTACATTAAGTTTATTTCCTAAAAAAAGTATCTTGGAATTCACTCCCAATTGTTTTGCCAATGTTATTTCTTCGTTGGTAGTAACTCCCTCACCTAAGTGAACATACGTACAATCTATTTTTTTGTTTACAATTGCTAGTGCTCTGATGATGTCATGATGATTCTTAACATGACTACACCCCCCTGTAGATATTACAATGTAGTTTGTGTCTTTGAGTTTTAGCTTGTTCTTAATCTCATCCCTTTCAAAATCGGAAGATTGCTTGTAAAATCTTTTATCATCATACCAATTATTTACTATCGTAGAATTATTTTTATAATAATATAATTCATTATCATAAACACTCTTTCCAATGGACTGATAAGTGACTTTGAAAATTTTCCTTGCGGTCATTCTTTCAAGATAAGCTTTTAACCAGGTAACTTTTCTGTTTTTAAAGACATTATGAACAGTTCTGATTATTCTTTTACCCGTCAGGTAGCCTATTAATGAAAAAAACCAAAAGTGTTTTGACCTATGTATATGTATGACATCGATGTTATTACACTTAACAAATTGGTAAAACTCTCTAAAATAGCGAATTAACACAAAAGGATTAGCCTCATTAATAAGAAGCTTCATGTAATGAACTTCAATATTCTCTGCTTTAAATTGTGGAAGAAAATCACCAATTTTTTCGCCAGTACTTAGTGCAATCATTTCTATACCATGCTTTTGAAAAAAAGGCGCAGCATTTACATACATAATTTCAGCACCTGAAAATTTTAATTCATTAAAAATATGTAATACACGCATTAAGATATATTTCTAAAAATTAGTATTCGTTAGTCCAATGAACGTTTTCATTAATTACTCTGTTTGGCACTCCTACAGATATTGTACTTTTGGGTATGTTTTTAGATACAATAGTGCCCATACCAATAATTGCCCCATCATTTATTTCTGTACCTTTTAAAACAATGACATGGCTACCTACCCAAACGTTATCACCAATCTTTATTGGCTTTTCTTTATTTATTTTTTCGTTATATTCATTATAAATACTGTGTGTATCACTTGCCCAAATTTCAATATGGTCTGAAAACAAACAGTTTTCTCCTATATTAATTTTATTATCAACTCCAACATTAATGATTCTAACACCTCCAAAAGTTGTTCCTTTACCAATTTCAACATGACAATTAGAACCCCTAATAATTATATTTGCTTTCCTTAACTTTACATCCTTTGAAATATAAAGAGTATTGTTTAACCCATTGATTACTACTTGTGTATCTTCAATTAAAGCATCATTTGCAACAATAGTATTACCATTACCAGTTACCTGAAAAATACTTTTCTTAATAGAACCATTTCTTATAGCCACATTGTTACGTTTCGCTTTTTTAATTCGCACGAGCCAAAATGTTCCTGTATAGGTATCATTCCAATCATTTTGAAAGTACAAAAACATTTTATTTAGAAAAGAAAAAATTACCATAGAGTATATTATAATCTTATTTACCAATAACAAGCGCCTTCTACGGCATTAGCGTTTTTAGGTTTTTCATT